>QIAR01000343.1 GCA_003225595.1 Acidobacteriota bacterium
TATGGATGCGACACCGCCAGCCGACTACCTTGTTCCACGTACGATCAGTAGGGGAGTAATGTGGGCTCCCATTTACGCCTGCTGAGTTCCCGGCGCTTTACCATCGTCTTGAGGAGAGCCCGATTATGCGTGGTCCACCCGTTTCCCGCGCAGCCATCTTTTCTGCTGCCTGCCATTCTGCTTATCGTCATGCCGGCAATCGACCCAGGCGTTGCCCGCGCCTCGGATAACCCTTGCTTCAGCATCCGGACGACTCATGAAGTGCTGTCTCCCATCTCGATTTCGACTTCGCGGTGCCAGTCTGATTCAGCGTGGGCCTGAATCAAACGAACGCAGCGATTCCAGCGCAGGATGGCTTCGTCATTCCCTGTAGGACGAATCTTCTCCGCCTCTTCGTAAGAGCGCATGGCCTCTTCCAGGAGCACCAATAACGTGTGAGGCGGGCGCCCCAGACGAAGCTGCGCCTTGGCGCGTCGCTCATGCAGGAGTCCCGTGTAATAGAGCCGTTCGTAGCGATCGATAAGCTGCTGGAAGGCGTTCTCGGCGTCTGAATAGCGGTCTGAGGGATTGCCGGTAAACTGATCCGTAATCGCCAGGCCTAATAGGCGCAGCGCTAACTGATGTTCTGCCTCTACTGCCAGCACGTCCCGGCAAATGGATTCCGCCTCTTCCGGCTCGTTGAGCAAACGATACAGCTCAGCTTTGGACAGGGCAGCATCCACGCCTTCCGGTGAGATCGATTTCAGCTTGAACTCCATAGGCCCTCCTTCACTAACTCCTCAGCAGGCTTTTTTCGCATTCCTGATTTTTCGCAACAGCCGAAGCAGCGGATCGTATTACCCCGATCATCCTGACCGAGCCTTTGCACGGCAGTCTGACCTGGCGACAACTCCTACCGGAAATTCCACAACAGGTAGCCCGCCAATACAGTTCCGAAAATTGCTCCGCCGTAGCAGCAGACGAAAATCAGTTCATTCAGGTGCTTGATCTGCAGGCCATCGTACAGGGTGTAGCGGAATCGGTGTGCCCAGTGAAATAGCGCCAGGAAACACAAGACAAACAGATAAAGCCTGGTGATCGGCAACCGGACCAGGGCAAGCAAGTGTTCGTAACTCGGAGCGGGAATCCATCCCAGAGGAAAAGCCAGGCCGAGCAAGAAAAGGTGCACCGGTATTACGAAAGCGGCCATGACGCCGCCGGCGCTGAACAGCGCCCAGAGAACTGGCTCGTTCGATTGCTTTGCCACTTATGACCTCACGAGAAACCAGGCCACAACCAGCGAGATTGCTGCCCAGGCGGCGTAATTCGTGCCCACAATCAAGAGGTCTGGCACCCGCTTGCCGCCGAAGCGAATTGCCATCGCGCTTGGCGCCAGGTTGAACCAGGTTGTGGCATGAAAAACAACAAAGAATAGAGTGATTAAATTCAATAGCACGATCAGCGGATTTTGCAGCCACCGCTCAAACGCTGCATATGCCTCCGGTCCGCGCGAGAGCGCGCGAATCTGGAGCAGAAGAACCACTACGAACCAGGCGACGAAAACACTACTGATCTCGCGCAAAATGAATTTCAGGTACGGCCATCGTGCCAGCCACCACCAGGTGGAGACACGAGGACGATACCAGCGCGGGTGGTACTCGGTGTATCTGGTGGGCGGCCTCTCGTCGCTCATTCAGCACGCTTCATTTTTCTCACGCCTGACTTCGCATGCTTATTTTTGTAGCAATCATTTCGCCTGCTTTATTTCGCACCCATTATCTGGCAGCCCAGGGCATCAAGAAAGTTTTGAACCGCTCGATGGTTGCCGTCAGCTTGTACTGCTGGATGGCACCGGCGGGATCCACGTGCTTGGGACAAACCTTAGTGCACTCGCCCACGAAGGTACACCCCCAGATGCCCTCATGTTGGGCCAGCACGTCCATGCGCTCGTGTGCTCCCTCGTCACGCGAATCCATGTTATAGCGTTGCGCCAACGCGATAGCGGCTGGACCGATAAACACAGGATCCAGACCATAAACCGGACAGGCAGCGTAGCACAGCAGGCAATTGATGCACATGCTGAACTGCTTGTAGCGATCGAGTTGGTCGGGAGTCTGGAGATACTCGCCGTCGGAAACTGGCTTCTCCTTTTCGCGGATAAGCCAAGGCTTGACGCTCTGCAGCTTGGTCATGAAGTCGGTGACCTCGACGACTAGGTCGCGGATCACGGGAAAGTAACGCAGCGGCTGTACGCGCACTGGCTTATTTTCGTTTGCATAGTTTGAAAGAAAAGTGGCGCAGGTCAGCTTGGGCTCGCCGTTTACCATCATGCCGCAGCTTCCACAAATGCCCATGCGACAAGACCAGCGGAAAGTGAGCGAGCCATCCACTTTGTCCTTGATGTAATTCAAGGCGTCGAGCACCACCCAGTCTTTTCGTAGTGGCACGTCGTAGGTTTGAAAGCTGGGTTCGGCGTCGCGCTCCGGCGAATAGCGAAGAACTTCCAAGCTGATGGTTTCAGCCATATCCTATCTCGCTGCGACCTCTTTCACTTCGGACTTCACTCCGTAAACGCGTTCTCCGGGCGGCCAGCGCGTGATGACCACTGGGGCCTGTTCCAATCGAGCGCTGCCATCGGGGTTGCAGAAAATCAGTGTATGCGCCAGGAAATTCCGGTCATCGCGACCAGCGAAGTCGGTGCGCTGATGTGCTCCGCGGGACTCGGTGCGATACAGCGCAGACTCTACGATGGTCGAACCTACTTCAAGCATGAAGGAAAGCTCAAGCGCCGCCACTAGCTCGGTGTTGAAAGTGAGGCTGTGGTCGTCTATGCGGATGTCCCGGAATCGTTCTCTAAGCTCGCGCAGCTTGTCCGCCGCCTTCTGTAGCGAAGTCTGATTGCGGTAGATCCCCGCACCACTTTCCATCGCCTGGTGCATTTCCGACCTAATGGTGGCGATACGCTCACGGCCTCCGGTCTTGCCCAGGAACTGCTCCTCCAAGCGGCGCTTTTCGTCCAGCGCTTGCGCGGCGACACGTTCGCTGGGCGGCTTCTGTTCCATGCCCGCCAGTGCCGCAGCTTTGCCGGCGCGGGCCCCAAAGACAAGCAGTTCGGGCAGAGAGTTGGAACCAAGGCGGTTGGCGCCATTGATGCTAACGCACGCTACCTCTCCTGCCGCGTATAGGCCAGTCAGGGGCGTGGCTCCATTGTTGTCCGTGCTTACGCCGCCCATCATGTAGTGAATTACCGGCCGCACCGGTATGAGTTCCTTGATGGGATCGATGTTCTCGTACTTTAGGCACAGCTCGCGCACAAACGGCAGCCGGCTGTTGATTATTTTTTCGCCCAGATGGCGAAGGTCAAGATGGACGACGGGGCCGTACGGCGTGTCTGTCGTGCGCCCCTTCTCCACCTCTTTGACGAAGGCCTGGGAGAGACGATCGCGGGGGCCGAGTTCCATGTTGCGCAGGACCGGCTTGTCAGTCGGCGTACCGAGGTTGTAATCCTGGAGGTAGCGGTACCCGTCCTTGTTGATCAGATACCCGCCTTCAGAGCGCGCCGCTTCCGTAATGAGAATGCCGGTGAACGGCAGGCCGGTGGGGTGGTACTGCACGAACTCCATGTCTTTCAACGGAGCGCCCGCCTGGAAGGCCAGCGCCATGCCATCGCCCGTCTTGATGCTGGCGTTGGTCGTGAACGGGAAGACACGCCCGCAGCCCCCAGTGCACAGGATCACGCTCTTCGCCGTGATGGCCTGGATTCTGCCCGACATCAGTTGCAAGGCAACCACGCCCTGCACTCGGCCCTCGTCTACCAATAACTTCGTTACAAACCATTCGTCGTAACGCGTGACGGCCTTGTATTTGAGTGTGGTCTGAAACAGCGTATGCAGGAGATGGAACCCGGTCTTATCGGCGGCAAACCAGGTGCGCATTTTCTTCATGCCACCAAAGGCCCGGACGGCGATGTGTCCATCCGGATCTCGGCTCCAGGGGCAGCCCCAGTGCTCGAGTCGCAGCAACTCTTCCGGCGCCTCTTTTACGAAAATTTCGACGGCATCCTGGTCGCAGAGCCAGTCGCCACCGGAGATGGTGTCGTAGGCGTGGTCATCCAGCGTGTCCCCCGACTTGATTACCCCTGCAGCCCCGCCTTCCGCAGAAACCGTATGGCTGCGCATGGGGTAAACCTTGGAGACCACGGCCACGCTGAGATTCGGATTGGTTTCGGCCACGGCAATGGCGGCTCGAAGGCCGGCGCCGCCGCCACCGACCAGAAGAACATCGTGGTAGGAGATGTCCATAAGCCGTGAGCCTCTTGCTCCTCAGATAATTCAGGCTAGTTTCTATGTAGCAAACAGGTTGACTCAGCTTCTTGCCGTCCGCCGTATGAGACGTTTAGCTGAGACATCGGGAAACTGGGCATTATAGTCCGCACGGCGGATGAAAGTGAAAGCACTCGCAGGGCGCGGCGGGGGTGGGGAGCGAACAGATGGGAAAAGTGTTCCACGTGGAACATTTTGTGCTCATAATATTGTACGGACAATAAATACTATGTATACATAACGAAGTAGTGGTTTGTCTGGTTGAGGTTAGGGCCGCGCCCCCAACGGCCATTCTCCAGCCCGCATTTTTCGACCTCACTCCGCCGGAATAATCTGGAACGGACGTTTGCGAGCGGAACGGTATACCGCAAAATCGCGCTGGTCGAAGTTGAAGATGGTGTCAATACCATCCCGACCGGCGAGATAAACCACCGCGGCGGCGAGCTGGGCGGGCCAGCCCGTCGCTCGGTCTCCCATCGCTCGGTCCCCCTTTCGCTCGGTCCCCCATCGCTCGGTCCCCCCTTTCGCTCAGTCCCCTTTCGCCCGGTCCTCTTTCGCCCGGTCCCCGGTTTCGAGTCTGATTAGACCATGGGGAGTGACTCTCTGATTGGACCATGGGGAGTGACTCCCTCTGAAGCGGAAATCATCGGATCGCAACAAAACACGTTGCCACAGTTGCGTACTTTGAGGGAGGGATTTCCCACATCACAACGTTCTAGCCGAACAATTATCGTCCAACGCCGCTGGTGAGTGGTGTTGAACCCATGAACAGGAGGTACGTAGATGGGCGCCAAGAGATTGCTTTTCCTCAGCGCGTTCCTGGCCTTAAGCTGGTACACAGCCAACGCGGACCCAATAGTTACATCTCCCAACGTAGCGCTGGGCACCGACTATTTCCAAACACAACCAGGGACGGTTTTCATCTTCACTGGAGACATCTTTCCCCATGGAGAACTCCAGGTTAACTTCGTCGGACTGCCAATCGGGCCCTTTAGCACGGATACCATTATCCAACGGCAGGCAGACGCCACAATCAACGGCAACGGCATAACCATCCAAATCGTGGCCCTGTCACTCCAAAGCACTCAGCCCGTGATCATCAATGGAGTCCTCTACAACGTTTTTGTCACGCTGGATCCCGCGCGCCTGGCCGAGGATACCGGAAAGTTGACGGTTCACGGCACCCTGGCCGGCGGCACATTCGATTCGAAACTGAATGTGTTCTTCCTGGCGAATTTCGTTCCGGTTGGAGGAGGACAGGGCACGGTGATGCCCGGAAATGTAATGCTAACGCAGTCGGGAGGCCTGTGGAGTCCAACCCCGTCCCCACGGTCCGTGATCGTACGGGGACTCGACGATGGCAGCACGGCGGACCTAGCAGCCAACCTGCATACGGGTCTCGACTCGCAAGAGGTGGATTTCTTTGTTGGCTCACTAATGGAACAACACAGCGGAAACGGAGCGGTCCACATTGTTAGGGTAGCCGTCACGCCCGAACCTAGTTCGCTGCTTCTCATCGGTCCCGCATTAGCTGCGGTTTTTCTTAGGTGGAAGTTACGGCATCGGAGGCTGGCCCGGCCTTTCGGAACAATATCATCCTAGAGGGTGCCCTGCCCTTGTCTCTCCCGTTCTTGGAGAGACAGGGCGGGTGTCTTCATCCCGAGGTGGAGCAAGACTACTTCAAAGCTTTTGCGGTTAGCCTCGTACTGTAGCACCCACGGAATAAGTCCGCATCGCCGAGCGGCTATTTAATGTAAGCCCTATTACGAGGAATCGTGAATGGTTGAGCCTGACAAAGACGCTCCCGGTCGATACCTCGATGAGCTGGCGTCTGCCGCGGTAAAGTAC
>QIAR01000344.1:0-1355 GCA_003225595.1 Acidobacteriota bacterium
TCCAGTTCTTTCCTGCAAGTTGCCGAGAGCTGCATGCCCTCTTCAAACAGAGTCAGCGACTTTTCTAAAGGTACATCGCCTTTTTCCAACTCCTGAACTATCTTCTCCAGACGCTGGAGGCACTCTTCAAACTTAGGCAAACGGGTCTGCTCCGAACTTCTATTGTATGCAATTTCCCGCGTGCAGTGTCCAATTAAATTTTTCTAATCTGCGGTGGAAAAGCGATTCCGTGGAATCTGGCACCTTTCGCTGCCCCGACGGGGCCGAAGGGTGGTATCGCGCCCTAGGTTGCAACCAGCCCCGCGCCCCAAGGCAGGAAGTGAGTGAGATTCAGTAACTGTCTGCGTATACTTCAACCAAAACACGAATACCAGACTTGCTCCTCGAATTTCCCGCTCACGACTGGGCCGCCATTTTCATGCTTGACTGCGGAACCAAGCAGCAGGAGAATCCCTGACATCGCTTCTCCGAAGCGCAGTTCCCACCGAGGGGGGAGGAAGTGCCCACTCCCTGAAGCGATGGCACGAGAAGGCTGCCAGGCATTTGGAGATCAAGGCAAGGTTGAGAAACGCGCGCACAGAGGTCCCAGGGGCCCAGTCTGCTCGTACCCCCATTTTTAGAGCATCGGTCTCATCTAGCTACGTGGGAGGAAGTATGCAGGACAGTAACCCCGAAGACCTTGAAAAAACTGACAAATCTGACCTTTTTGTCGATCATATGACGGCTGCCATGCAAGGAATAGTAAACCTTCGTTGGGACGATGTCAGCTTCCGGTTCAAGAGCATGGCAACGATCATGCAATCAGCAGAGGCTGAGAAGCCGCTGCTCGAAGAGTTGTATCGGCTGACGAAAGAGTTCGCAGCTGGCGCGCAGCAATTCTTCGCTGCCAAAAGCCAAGACGATTTCGTAGAAGCGTTGGCCCGGTTTACGGCAGCAAGAGACTCGTTGCACAAACTGGCAGCAGATTACCCCGAGCATGCTGCTTCTTCGGAAATTCTGTTTGGCATTGATAGCGAAATCCTCGCAGTTCGGGCAGCGATCGCAAGGCTAAAGCAAGACACGAACGAAGAAGACTTGCTACTAAAGCAACAAGACCAGTTATGTGTCGATTACATAGCAAAGAACCCTGATCATCCCATAGCCCACTTTCTCAGAGCCATCAGGAGCTATGTGGAGGGGATCCGGCAGCTTGGAGCCGGCATGCAAGCCAGCCGGGAGATGGATCTCGATCTCGCGCGGCAGCGTTTGCAAGAGTCGATCCAATCGCTCACTGAAAGCAAGCTCCACTTCAGCAAGGCTAGCCTTGATGGGCTGCTGTTCAAGGAAACGCAACGTTTGGTTGAAGGTTACACACT
>QIAR01000344.1:1372-8923 GCA_003225595.1 Acidobacteriota bacterium
ATGTTGCGAAGAGCGATATCGAAGCCCTACAGAAGGCTGAGCGAGACTTCGTCGATGGCGCAGATCTTGTTTATAGCGCTTCGCGAGTTCTCCCTCAGATTGCACAGTTGGACTTCCGGTCCGGGGCTCGTGAAGCGTCGAGCGGGACCAGGAACCTCCGCATGTTGTGTGAACGGAGCCTAAAGCCAAGAGAAATTACGCTCAAAGCCGCGCCAAGAGTTACCGTCTATTTCGTCACTACGGCGATTGCCTTGCCAATTGCACTTAGGGCCAGCGGAATTGTTGCGGGACTCGGCTCAAGTTTCGTCGTTTCTCTACTTGTCGTCTCATTAATTGTGAGCCTGATCTCCACTTTCGGATTCGAAGCTACGAGGTTCGTTCCACTTTTAGGGACATTTGCACGGTTTCTGCCGGGTGCGGCTGATGGACAGGCGGACTCGGGAGCCGCCAAGGGCTTGGGATAGAAAGGCGCAAGGACCTGTCCGAGCGTAGGAATGTAGAGAAAAACCGTCTGGAGTCAGACCGAGTTCGCCGGACTTGTTGATCCTAGCGCTTCCAGAACGTCTACTGCCGAGGTGTAGCGGCCCAGAGGCGCACTGATCTGGGCGCCTTGGACCATGTCACGCAGTGCGACCAGCATCTCGCGGGCGATGGCCACGCCTTCCGCTCGGGCTGCTTCGGGGTTTGCCGCCCGACCCATGCGCTCCAGGATGGAATCCGGTACTGAGACGCGCAACTCGTTTCTCATGAATTCAGCGTTGCGCACGCTGACCAGGGGCCAAAGACCCGCGATGACCGGAATACGGCAGTGCTCGATAAGGTTGAGGAAGTTCTCCATCAAGGCAAGATCAAAGACCGGCTGGGTCACGGCATACTCGGCGCCAGCTTCCACCTTGTACTCAAAGCGCCGGATCTCCTCGTCGATGTTGGGGACTCCAGGATTCGCGCCCACCCCAATCACAAAAGCTGTGCCATGGCCAATCGGATTTCCGCCGATATCCAGACCACGGTTCAGATTGTGCACGATGTTGACCAGGCCGATAGCGTCCACATCAAACACCGCCGTTGCGTCCGGATAGTTTCCCATCTTCGGCGGATCGCCGGTAATGCAGATCAGATTACGAATTCCCGTGGCGGCCGCGCCCAGCAGGTCAGATTGAATGCACAATACATTGCGGTCGCGGCAGGTGTAATGCAGAATGGCCTCAATGCCTACTTCTTTTTGAATCAGCAGCGAGAGCGCCTGATTACTCATGCGGGCGGAAGCGCGTGGGCTATCGGGAATATTGATCCCATCCACTCCGATTGACTTGAGAAAACGCGCCCCTTCCACTTCTTTACGGATATCCGTGCCCTTCGGAGGTACGATCTCTACCATAGTCACGAACTCGCCAGCTGCTATCTTGGCTCCTAAGCGGGAACGCTCCTCCAGTGGAATAGCGGGAGCGGCAGGGGGCGGCGGCTGGCTGCCGATCACTTGAGCCGCGGCCGTTTTGGACCGAGCTCCGCCAACTCGCATTGCCGCCTTCATTACCCGGATGTGCTCCGGCGTGCTGCCACAGCATCCACCGACGAGCCGGACGCCCGCGGCGACAAACTTGCGCGCGTAACTTGCCATGTACTCCGGCGAGCAGAGATAAATATTGCGACCTTCCACGGATCGCGGGACACCGGCGTTCGGTTGCGCGGCAAGCGGCAGTGAAGTCACCGCATGCACTCGTTCAATCGCGTCCAGCATGGCTACCGGGCCGACACTGCAGTTGCATCCGATCACATCCGCGCCCCACTCTTCCAGCTTAGCCGTGAAGGTCTCCGGATCCGACCCGTCCAGGCAATTGCCATCTTCATCGATCGTCACCTGCGCCACGACTGGAATCCTAGGGTTCACGTCGCGGGCTGCAAGAATCGCTTGATGGAGTTCTTCCAGATATCCAAAGGTTTCGAGAATCAGCAGGTCCACGCCGCCTTCCACCAGGGCCGCGATCTGCTCACGGAAAGCATCGTGAGCCTCCTGGTAAGAAGTCTTGCCCAGTGGCTCAATGCGGATGCCCAACGGTCCCACGGAACCAGCTACCCACAGATCGAAGCTCTTGGCAGCCTCTCGAGCCAGCCGGGCGCCGGTGAAATTGATGTCACGTACACGGTCGGCAAGACTGTGACGGGCTAGCCGAAAGCTATTGCCGCCGAATGTGTTGGTCTCAACTATCTCCGCACCGGCCTGCAGGTACTCGTGATGAATACTTCGGATGAGATCGGGCTGCGACAGGTTCAGTTCGTCATAGCAGCGATTAATGAAAATCCCTTTGGAATACAGCAAGGTCCCCATCGCGCCGTCACACAGCACCGGAGATGTTTTCAAATGGGCAAGCAGGTCAGAAGCCATTGTCTTTGAGAATACAAGATCGGAGGTCGGTTTTCCATCTACACAATCGTCTTTGCCGCGGCGAGATGCCGAAAATTGCTCTGCTATAATCCCGTTTTCGCATCTAAATCTCCATCCAGCATGCTCTTCGTGGAGTCCCAGGTTTGAAGCAAATTTCGTTTACAGTTTTTGTGCTTTTGCTGGCTTGTTTCGCTCTGTCATGTGGATACAGCGCGCCCCGTAACCAGCCGACTACGACTAAGCTGCAGTCTCGCGCGTTCGTTTCGCAAGATGTATCGTCTCCCTTTGCCACTGCTGGCCTCATCATCGTCGATGCCTCTAAGGACGTAAGGGCTCTGGTGCCCATGATCAGTGCTGGTAATAACCCTGGGCTCATGGCGCTCTCACCGAGTAAGAGGCTCACGCTGGCCTTTAGCGGGTCCGATAACTCGATCACCGCCATCAATAACTCGACGGAAAGCTCGATCGGCAGTGCCACATTGCGAGGGCCGACGGAGAGCATGGCGGTCTCTGTGGACGGATCCACCGCATACGCTGCGGTGAGCAGTGCACCGGTTGTGGGTCAGTCCCCGGGTGCCCTTGAAGTCATCAATCTGAATGGCGGATCTACTACGCACATACCCGTCACCAGTGCCCGGTACCTCGTGCAGAGTCACAATGGAAACCGTATTCTTGTTTTTAGCGACAACTCTGACACGGTCACCGTTATCGCTCCCAGTTTTATCGGAACTAGCATGGATCCCCGCACCTTCGTGTGCTGCTTCGATCGTCCAGTCTGGGGGGTTTTCAGCAGCGATGACACCACCGCTTACATCATGAATTCTGGCCCGGAACGTGGTGGGCAGGTGGCTAGTGTGCAAATTCTGGATTTGACCCAGAACCCGCCCGTTGCAGGGTCAGCAGTGCCGGTTCCGGCCGCCAGTATCGGATTGCTGAATGGCTCGACTTTGTACGTGGCAGGCACTCCTCCGAATATGTCTTGTGATTCCAGCACCGCGGCGACATCCTGCGGCGTCCTGAGTGTGGTGGATGTCGGCTCCATGAGCGTGATAAACCCAAATCCCGTTCTCATTACCGACGGCTATCACAGCCGAATGGAGATGGGCTCCGGTGGCCAGCTTTTCATCGGCGCACGCACTTGCACCAACATCAATACCAGTTCGGAAGTCAGAGGCTGCCTGTCAATTTTCAACACCTCCACTTCGAACGTGGTCATTCCCCCTGACAATGGTGACGTCACCGGCCTGCAAGCGATTGCGAACCGGAATGTGGTGTACGTGGTGCAGGGAGGAGAGTTGCGAATTTACGACACCACGACGGACAAGCTGCAAAGCACGCAAATCGACATCTCCGGTCAGGCAATTGATGTGAAGGAAGTGGACTTCTGACCGGCTGCACCGCGATATGGCAGCGACGTAGCAAGCTACGTCTCACACTGGATCCGCAATCCCCTTATCCTGGAGAAGAGCATCTGCGTCTCTACCTTTGCTCGCTGTTTACTGTAATGGTCTGAACTTGACCTTACGGACAGCGCTGACGAGTCTCCAGGTGTCGGACAAGGGCAGGATTCCGGGGCTTCGCAACTTCCGGATTGCCGACAAACCGAATTTGAGGATCTCCATCACCACTGCGACGGAGATCTGTCCGGGATTTGCGGTGACAGGTGGTATTAGCCAGCACCCAAGGTGCGGAAAACAGTCCGTAGAATGTAGTTGGAGGGATGTAGTGCAGGAGTTCATCAGCGAGGACGATCTCAAGAGGTTCGAGGGATGGCTAAGGTATCAGGGCGTTGACGCGGCGACGTCTGCGCCGGAGGAGTTGGAGATGTGGCAGAGCCTTTTCGACGAGGCGCGGAAGCGCAGTTCAGCCAAGCCCAAGGTCGGGCTGATGAAGCTCCAACCAGTTCCCGGTGAACATCTGTATGCCGTGGCGGTCCGAGAGGGCTCCGATCT
Organism: Acidobacteriota bacterium; assembly: GCA_003225595.1. Taxonomy (GTDB): domain Bacteria; phylum Acidobacteriota; class Terriglobia; order Terriglobales; family Acidobacteriaceae; genus Gp1-AA124. Next base: position 5,708 of record QIAR01000344.1, read on the forward strand.
CTGGCTGGCGTTGTGGGTTCGGCGCTCGTTGAAGCCCCAGTTTTTCATCATGTTGCCCCGCGTCGATCAGGGCTGGAACGTTCACACAAGTTATCACCTCGACGGCACTCTGCACATGAAGAGTCATGGCCGTCAGGTCCTTCCGCCCACCAAGCGTCAGCCCTTGACGGGCACGTTCCGGGGAACAGAGCACCTCGGGGCTTTTTTTGGCTACGGGCCGAAAAGCGTCGGAGCGATCTGCGATCCGGCGGCCTTCTCCCGGGTTGTCGAAGTCGCGCCTGGTGTGCTGGGACCGCGCGACGGCGGGGTAACAGTCGACCTTGTGGAGCCAGGCTGCGATCCGGCAGCTTTCCCCTGGACCAATATCGCCCGGCGAGGGGTGATTAGTGACATCCCTCCGTGGGTCGTGATCACAATCGGGTCGTGTGGCTGACCGCCCACGCTAGGCTCCCCCGAGAAGTTGTGAGGTTGCTGTAGAGGTGTCTGACACATCTGACCTAATCCGACAGCTAGGTGTGCAAGGTCGAGTTCGGGCTATCACAGTTTAGGATTCGACGCACTTTTCAGACACTACCTCTACCTTTGAGAACTAGATTTGCGACCTGCCACCTGAGACTTCTTTTATGCCGTCGGTTCAAGTAGCAATCGATGTTTTTTTGCCGTATCTACCGCTTTCTGCGAAAAGGGCAAGTGGAAACTGAATCCCTCATACCATGCTTCCCACTGGTCCATGTAGTAGGGGCTCTGAAAATTTCCCGATTGGCCTGTGACCACGTTGAGCGTGGTGCGATCTAAGTCTGCCAGGTCGATCGTCAGCCGTTCTGACGGCCCGAAGTTGCGGCCTACCTGCTTGACGGTGTAGCCGTTGCCGGACTGCTCGTGCAGCCCCGGCCCTGTGAAAGAACCGATCAGCGGCAGCCGGCGCAAAATCGGGTGCTCAATGTCAACAAGGGAGAATTCCCCCCAACGCCACTGGCTGAGATCGTTGGGTACCTCTGGACTGCTGATCGCCGCCTCTACGGCTGCGGCCAGCAGCACATCATAGTTTTGGTATTTCTCCGGAAGCCATCGCGGGGGCTGCTTCAACAGAACATTTTCCAGCCAGATAGAAGACATTTCCCAGCGGTAGTTTTTCCAATTCAGGGTTCCGAGTTTGGGCTCCAGCAACAGCCGTATCAATTCACGGCGCGAATTGCCCTCGATCGTGGCCGCAACCGAATCCATCGTGAGTCTTCCGTCCCAATCGCGCAGCAGTTCTCGTGCCCTGCGTGCCCGGTCCGAGAGGTTCTGGACATGGTCTAGCGCGTAGACAAATCGTTCCGCGCAGAAACGGTCGTAGGCGGAATAGACATCGGTCTGTAGCGCCAGCATATCGACAGAACTGAACTTCTTGCCGGATTTCAACACTCGATAGATGCGCTCGGTCCGCCATGGTGGTCCCCACTCCGCGCTCAAGCTGTAAGGATAGCCATCCGGCGTTATGCGTCCATTGGCGGTCGCCAAGATTCCAGAGGGCGGGTCGTACACGCGTGGAAGCTGGTCAAATGGAACATAACTGGTCCACTCGTGGGCGTTATCGCTGCCATTTACCGGGAGACTACCATCGCCCATCGCCCGGATCGGAATGTGTCCCGTCGCCTGGTAACCGATGTGCCCGTCCACGTCGGCATACACTGCATTTTGCGAGGGAGCGTCCCAGTTAGAAAGCGCGCCGCGGAACTCGTTCCAGTTCTGGGCGGAGTCCAGGTCAAAGAACGGGTCGTGAAGGGAATCGTAAAGTGTCCAGCGCAGCGCCAGCTTGCGCGTCTCACCCGGAACCAATTCACTGACAATGGGGCCGTGCCGCGTCAGCACAACGTCGATGGTAACGTCCGGCTTGCCTTTGACGTGAATCAGTTCTTGACGATGCTCCGGAGCACGCCAGCCCTGAGGCGTCAGGTATTCGCCGGCACTGTTGAAGGCTTCTATGTAAACGTCTTCTACGGTCGGGCCTACGTTGGTGAAGCCCCAGGCAATCCGCTGGTTGTGACCCACGACGACGAACGGCACTCCCGGCAGGGTTACGCCGGCGACATCAAAATTGCCGCAGCGCAGATGCGCCTCGTACCAGAGATTTGGCATTTGATGGTTGAGATGCATGTCGTTGGAGAGGAGCGGTTTTCCCGCGACGGTATGCGCTCCGGAGACAACCCAGTTGTTGGAACCGGGCACCAGCACAACGTCCGCGGCTGGCGATGGAAAGGCGGCGGTCCTCGACTTCGCGACCGAGCTTGCGCGTGGCGACTCTTCGCCTTTTGGGTCGCCATGTTGTTCTTGGTCCATGCGGATCGGCTTGCCTGAGGGAGGCCGGTCTCGCCACGAAGAGTTCACGTACAAATCGGCGGTAAGCTCGGGGCCAAGTTTGGCTAGTATTTTCTCGCGCTGCAGAGCGCGGGCGGCGGGACCATGATTGAGATCCTGCACCATGCGTGCGCCGATCAGCACAGAATCCTCAACCGTCCACGGACGAGGGAAATAACGCAGTAGGCGGAACTCAATCGGCAGCCGCCCGCGATGTGAGTCCATGAACGCGTTCACTCCTCGCGCGTACGCCTCAGCGTAGGAACGATCACGCGGAGAGGTCATCTCGGCCGCATGTAGGGCCGCTGCCCGCAGGCCCAAGATCCGTTGCTCGCGGTCGTGTTTGACGAAGGCTTCGCCCAGTATTTCTGCAACCTCCCCTGCCGCAAATCGCCGCATTATATCCATCTGCCAGAGCCGGTCTTGAGCGGTGACGTAGCCTTGCGCAAAGAACAGATCTTCGAGAGATGCGGCTTCAATGGTGGGCACTCCGTGACTGTCCCGGGTAACGCTCACGCGCGCGGAGAGCCCTCTGACGGCAACAGCGCCATCCAGTTGGGGCAGGGCAGAGCGCGCCATGAAATACAACCACGTGGGGACGGCTAGCACCCCCAAAAGCACCAACACAAAAATGAGAACGCAGAGCAGGAGAAACCAACGCCTGCGGCGAGGAACAGCGACAGCTACTGTCGTGGTTGCCATGGGAAACTTCGATTTTAGGGGTTCAGACAGCCGGAAACAATTCCAAGGAGACACGGAGGACTTCACGCTGGGAAAACGATGGTCCCAATCGCAGATGTTTTCGGGGCTTCTCTCAAGCTATCTTCGAAATCACCGATCCACGTTGCCCTAGGCGCGATGTTCCGATCATAATGT
>QIAR01000345.1 GCA_003225595.1 Acidobacteriota bacterium
CTCCGACGGTGTCGCATCCAGCGAGTCCGTTATGCGGTCTTGCTTGCTCTTGCGAAAGTGATCGACCAGCAGGTTGCGCGTGATGGTTGTGATCCAGGTCATGAACCCGCCGCGCTCCACGTCATAGCTGCTCAATGTGCGATACATCTTAATAAATACTTCCTGCGTCAAGTCTTGGGCATCGTCGGCCGAGCCCGCGAAGCGATAACAAATGTTGTAAATTCGCCGGTGGTAGCGTTGCACAATTTCCTGCCAGGCAGCCGCATCGCCGCTGATACAGCGGCGGACAATGAGATTGACGACCTGGGCGTCTTCCAACCCGCACTCCCCGGAACTCCTGGTCTATCAAGCCCAAAGCGGGTTTGAGAGGGCAAGTCCGCCTCGGCATTAACAACCACATCACAGATACGTTTTTGTGGCCCCAAAAGTTCGCAGTCTACAGCAAATCGCTATGGAGCAGGGCATTGTAGCAGTAGAAGAAAGCCGTAGGCGAATAAATAGCGAATATGAAGGGATAACCACCGAATTCTTGGGCCAGTTAGCGGATCCGAAATGACGGATCGACTAACGACTGGCCTTCTTCTCCGCTCTTCCCAGACACCCGGCGCGAAACGAGCGATCGTCCAGCCGATGCAGGCCCTGGGCCTGTGATCTTGTGATCAGCGGATAATGTTGGATCTCGAAGAGGTAACGCGCGATGAACCATATCGGTTTGTCCGTGGTCATCCAATCCAGATGATCGAAACGTGTCAGGTCGACGGGGCGAGAGTACGTGCGTAGCGATCGCTCCCGCCGCAGGTTGAAATAGACTTCGAAGTAGCTCAGCGCCAGCTCGCGCAAGGAACGGTAAACTGGCTCGCGATAGCGGCAACCGGTGAAGTTTGATTTGGCAATGGCGCCCCAGTGACCGTCTACGCAGTAAATGGCGACCACGTGATCGGTATCGCGCTCAGCTTCAAGATCGAAAATCAACGGTGGATAGCCATTCACGCGCAGAGCCGCCGCTGCGAATATGGCTCCCTCAAAGCAGTGGGCCGTCTGCTCACGCAACGCACGTCGCGGTGACCAGGCAGTGTCGGCGAGGTGGTAAGGCATATCGTCAAGGAAGCGCTGGATGCCATGGGGGTCTTTAAGGTTGCGCAGCTTGCGCAACTCGGCAGGGTTGAAGCCAGAGATGTTGTTCATCGTTGAATTGAAAGAAGTTTACTCCATGGCGAGACATGTCAGGAGATTTCACAAGTCGGAGTTCAGCATTCAGAATTGGCCGCCATCATTTCCTGGATCTTGGGCGATTCCCGCCTCGACAAAGGTTTCAGGTAAATAGCACGGCCAATTCTCGCGGCAGGTCCACGACCACGTCTGGTGGAGCTTCACACAAAGTATGCGGCGCGAAACCGTAAGTTACGCCGCAAGTCCACACACCGGCGTTGCGACCGGTGAGTATGTCATTCGAAGAGTCGCCAATCATCAGCGTCTCTTCTGGACGCGAGCCGGTTTCCTCCAGGATTGCCTTCGCTCCGAGTGGGTCAGGTTTTTTCGTCGCAAAGCTGTTGCCGCCGTACACCGAGATGAAGAACTCGCGTAAGCCGAGCGCGTCGATAATGGCGCGGGAAGGGTTGACCGGCTTATTGGAGAGCACCGCCATCTGACGCTGCAAGCCGTTTTGAGGCGTCCGAATGGCCGCGAGCGCTTCTTTCACACCTTCGTACAGGTGAGTGTGGTCCAGCTTATGAGCGCGATAATAAGCCAGGAAATACTCCAAAGCTTCCTTCACAGAATGCTGATCCTTGGGGTCGCCCAGCGCGCGCCGCACCAGCATGGGCGCGCCGTCCCCGACGTATGTCGCGATCACTGCGGCAGGCAGTTCGGGACGGGCAAAATGCCGGAGCATAGCATTGACGGAGTTCACCAGGTCGAGCCGCGAGTCTACTAACGTGCCGTCGAGGTCGAAGATCAGCAGCTTGATGTTTTGCGGCTCGAATTGTCGGTTGAACTTGATCACTAAGAACCTATTTCATGACTGAGATGGCAGAGATCCCGGTAACCAAATAAAGAAAAGGTCTTCCTCGGCGGCCTCGCCGTATTCGGCGGTTAGAATTCCTCGGCCCTAGAGCGCCAATGCCGCCCGGTAAATCCAGTATATTCGGAACCCTGCCCACGATTTACAATGCAAGAGGGTATTCTCTGCTCCGTAAGCGGTGGAACTGGATGGCAACAACCAAGACGGATCCTAAGCCGGCCGCGGTGGCCGATGAAGATATTAAGAAGGCGGGTAAAAGTTATCAGGGGCTTACCCGCCAGCAAGTGATCGACGCCTACCGCATCATGTACACCTCCCGACGGATTGACGACCGGGAGATCATGCTCAAACGGCAGCAGAAAATATTTTTCCAGATCTCAGGCGCAGGACACGAGGCCGTCGGTGTGGCCGCAGGCTTCGCCCTCAAACCAGGCTACGACTGGTTTTATCCTTACTACCGTGACCGCGCACTTTGCCTGGCCCTGGGCGCGACTCCTTATGAAATGTTTCTGCAGGCGGTGGGGGCGGCTGATGATCCCAGCTCGGGCGGCCGCCAGATGCCTTCACATTGGGGCTACAAGCGGCTGAACATCGTGACCCAGTCTTCTCCTACGGGTACGCAGATTCTGCAAGCAGTGGGCTGTTCCGAAGCAGGCCGATTTTTTGCAGGCCACCCTGAAGCGGGAAAGAAAGCCACCGGCGATTACCGTCAGTTTAAAGATGTGGTTTTCCATGGTGACGAGGTCACCTACGTTTCTCTCGGAGATGGCACAACCAGTGAAGGTGAGTTCTGGGAGGCGCTGAACACGGCGTCCAACCGCAAGCTGCCGGTCCTCTTTAGCATCGAGGACAACGAGTACGCAATTTCCGTTCCGGTCGAAGTGCAGACACCAGGGGGGAACATCTCGCGTCTGGTCAGGGGCTTCCCCAATTTCCATTTTGACGAAGTGGACGGGACCGACCCGGTCACGAGCTATGCCGCGTTGCGCCGTGCAGTGGACTACTGCCGTTCCGGCAACGGCCCTGCGCTAGTGCACTTGCATGTGATCAGGCCATACTCCCATTCACTGTCGGATGACGAACGGCTCTATCGTCCGGATATCGAGCGCCAGCGTGATGCAGCACGCGATCCCATCACCCGCATGCAGATGTTTTTGATCCGGGAGGGGATTCTCGATGAGAAGGGCATCAATCAATTAGAGACGCAGGTCGACGACGATCTCCAGGCAGCAGCAGATCGAGCGCTCGAGGCAGCTCCTCCCCAGCCTGATACGATTAAACGATACGTGTATTCGCCGGACCTGGATCCGACTTCTTCTTCGTTCGACACCCAGCCGGTTTTCGCCCCAGCGGAAGCTTCGGGAGACGGAAAGAAATCCGCAACATCGCAGCCGCATTCTCAACCCAAAACGATGGCAGACCTGATCAATGCCACCTTGCGGGACGAAATGCGGCGCGACGAGCGTATCGTAATTTTCGGCGAAGACGTGGCTGACTGTAGCCGCGAAGAATACCTGAAGCAAAAGATGATCAAGGGCAAGGGCGGCGTGTTTAAGCTGACTGCCGGCCTGCAGTGCGATTTTGGTTCCGACCGCGTTTTCAATTCTCCGCTCGCAGAGGCCAACATTGTGGGCCGGGCGACCGGCATGGCCACCCGCGGCTTGAAGCCGGTGGTCGAGATCCAGTTCTTCGACTACATCTGGCCGGCGATGATGCAGTTGCGTAACGAGCTGCCGCTGATCCGCTGGCGATCAAACAACGCATTTTCCGCACCGGTGGTGTTGCGCGTGGCAATCGGCGGATACCTCACCGGAGGCGCGATCTATCATTCGCAGTGCGGCGAGAGTATTTTCACCCATATTCCCGGCCTGCGGGTGGTATTTCCCTCGAATGCTCTCGATGCAGCGGGGCTGCTGCGCACGGCTATCCGTTGCGATGACCCAGTGCTGTTTCTAGAGCATAAACGGTTATATCGGGAAACATTCGGTCGTGCTCCGTACCCCGGGCCGGACTACATGATTCCTTTCGGCAAGGCAAAGATCGTACAGCCGGGAAGCGATCTCAGCGTGATCACCTACGGCGCCTTGGTCCCGCGCGCGCTGCAAGCGGCACAGAGACTGGAGCGCGAGCATCAGGTTAAGGTGGAACTGATTGATCTGCGCTGTCTGAATCCTTTTGATTGGGAGACGATTGCGGCTTCGGTGCAGAAGACTAATCGCGCGCTCGTTGCCTATGAAGATTCGCTGAGTTGGGGATACGGCGCGGAGATTGCAGCCCGTATTGCGGACGATCTGTTCGAACACCTGGATGCCCCCGTTCGCCGTGTAGCCGCCGAGGACACGTTCGTCGCTTATCAGCCGATCCTGGAAAACGCGATTCTGCCGCAAATGGAAGATGTGTACAGGGCAATGAAGGAGTTGACGGAATTCTAGCCCAAGGTTGTTCTTTTGTTCGCGAATCGAAGGACGATTAAACCAACCAACCTGCTCGCTGCGCCGTCTTATCCGATAGTGGCGTAGCGTCGCGGCATTCCTGGACCGCTCTCGGAGGATGTATGAAAAAGCTCTTTGGAATTGTGGCTCTGTTGATCGCGATAAGTTTGCCTGCTCTTGCGCAGGGACAACAACGCCGACTATCTGCAGATGACCAGCGCCGTTTCGACAGCTATTACTCGCGCTGGCTGGATTACAAGCGTACCAACAACCAAGGCGAAGTCGTCAGCATGGAAAAGCGCATGCAAGATATCTACGCGCACTACGGCATCCCTTCCAATGTGCCCTATTCGCGAATTGCGTCCAACGGCCAGGTCGATCGTGACCGGGATCGCGACTGGGACCGGGATCGCGACCGCGGCCGCGACCGCGACCGAGACTGGGACCGCGATCGCGATCGCGACCGTGATCGGGACCGCGATGACGGCCGCCAGGGGGGTTACGGGCGATGGGGCAGGGGCAATAATCAGTGGCGGGGGCGTCTCTCGGCCGATGACCAGCGGCGGTTCGATAGCTACTACTCGCGGTGGCTGGAGTACCGCCGCACTAACAACCAGGACGAGATGTTGAGCATGGAAAACCGTATGCGGGATGTCTATGCCCATAACGGCATCCCAAGCAATGTGCCATTCGATCAGGTCGCCTCCAATGGTTCCCAGGGCAATGGTGGGTACCAGCGGGGTGGCGGATACGGCCGATGGCAAGGACGTCTCTCGGCCGACGACCAGCGCCGGTTTGATAGTTACTACTCGCGGTGGCTCCAATATCGCGCCACCAACAATCAGGGCGAGATCCTGAGCATGGAAAATCGCATGCGGGATGTCTATGCGCACAACGGCATTCCCAGCAACGTGCCATTCGACCAGGTCGCATCTCCTAGCGTCCGTTCTCCAAATCGCTACTAAACGCGCCCATTTGCGGGAGACGCATGGGGTTGCGTCCCCCCTTTTTGTTTTTGTTTCTGAGCAGCCAAAACCCTAATCCATTGGGAGGATGGGGGTTGTGCGTGGGAGTGTGGGTGAGCGTTTGCGAGGAACTCTGCTTTACAAATCAATACAAATCTGAGGCCAACCAAAGCCTGGTGACCATCCTCTCACTAAACAGTAGGGCGAGTCGGGTTCTCTGCAACTCCTGGATCGCTCTGCGGGAGGACTTATGAAGAAGCTCTTGGAAGTGTCCGTGGCGCTGATCGCGCTCACTTTGCCGGCTTGGGGGCAGACGCAAGGTCAACTTGATAACCAACGCCGGCTGGACAATGACGTTTTATCCAACGCGCGGTATACGGGAATCGAAACCATCGCTTATAACGGCAACCCAGCCTGGCAACAGGACCGTGACGATGACCGCCGGCAAGGTGATCGCGACGATAACCGGAAGCGCGATCGAGATAAGAACCTTCATCGTGATCGTCGTGATAGACATCGTACACAAGCCGACCGTGATCGGGATCG
>QIAR01000346.1 GCA_003225595.1 Acidobacteriota bacterium
CCAGTTCCACGGTTACTGAAACTGTATCTCCGTGGGGTACGACATGCCCTGTTAGCACCGCGCCAACATTCAAATCGCGGCCGATGGCTCGTGGATCAATTTCTTTTCCCTTGTAGTGAAACACCGAGGTATGGGAGATCACCTTGAGGTCGGGCAAACGCGAGATGTTGTCGATCAAGCTGTCTGTGATCCCGTCACTGAGATACTCGGTTTCTGTGCTGCTACCGCCGAACGGCAAAATGGCAACGGAGCGGATTGGCCCGCGGACTGCTAAAAACCAATACAGAGATACCGCAAGCACGACTGTCAATACGGCGGGCGCAGCCCATAGCAGGGGACGTACGCCGGGCCGAGTCGGCGGATGGTGCGCGGTCACAGCCGCCACTCCCGCGTGGATGCTTTCCAGGCCGGCACGCACCTCACCGGCTCGCTGGTACCGCTGGTTCGATTCTTTGGCCAGGCAGCGAGTGATCACCGCCGCGAGTCCGGCCGGCACCGCCGCGGACAAGGGCGGCGGGTCGTCGCGCAGAATGGCAGAAGTAAGCTCGTAAGCGGAATCGGCCTGGAACGGCCTCATGCCTCCGCTCATTTCGTACAACATGACGCCCAAGGCCCAGATGTCAGTACGTTCGTCAGCGGGCGTGCCGCGAAGAACTTCTGGCGCCATGTACGGCAAGGTGCCTGCTGTTTGGCCCTCATCTACAAATGATTGCGAACGGGTGGCATCCACCAACTCATCGGTACGCAGCCGTTTGGCGAGGCCGAAATCGAGGACCTTCACTCGACCTTCCGTGGTGACTATCACATTGGCAGCCTTCAGATCGCGATGCACGATGCCCCTGTTGTGGGCGTGCTCCAATGCTTCAGCGATCTGGCACCCATAGTGAATAACCTCCTGGGGCCGCATTGGTGCGGGCAACGCAGCTAAGGTCTGCCCCTCGATATGCTCCATAGCGATGAAAACGAGACCCTCTTCCTCGCCTACCTCGTGTATGGTGCATATGTATGGATGGTTCAGCGCGGATGCAGTCTGGGCCTCGCGGATAAGCCGGGCGCGGGTCTGGTCGCTCTCCGTTCCTGGGGAGAGGATCTTGACGACGACATTGCGGTTTAACCGCTCGTCTCGAGCGAGATAAACCACACCCATGCCGCCGGCTCCCAGTGCTTCAATGACACGGTAATGACCCAGGGTCCGCCCAAGCATACGCGGCATCTTAGACTTGGCCTATCCCACAGTCAAAAAGATTGAGTTTGCTCTTACGTTGCCTTCGGCATATGATGTGCTCGCAGTGGTTCAGAATGCCGCTGCCAGTGGCGCCTTTGTGCAGGTGAAACCAATGCGCAAGCTTCTGCCCGCCTCCATCGCAGCGTTTATTCTGGTTTTCGCGACTTTCGCTGGCGCGTGCGGGGACAAACTACTCGTTCTGGGTCGCGGCGTGAACTTCGCGAACCTCGCGGCCGCACACAAGGGTTCTATCATCGCCTACGTCCCAGCCACTGTGCCACGATCCGCGGGGGTAACCGATCCGCAGTTCCATGCAGCTCTGCAAAAGGCAGGGCACAAACTGCACCTCGTGCAGGACGCGAGTGCTCTGGCCGATTCTGTGCGATCAGGTCAGTACGACGTGATCCTCGTTGACCTTCAGGATGCGGCAAGGGTAGAAGAGCAAGTAAAAGCCGCAGGAGTGAACACCGTCGTGATGCCGGTGGTATACGACGGAACCGAACTGAAAACAGCGGAAGCAGCGCGCTTCGGGTGCGTTCGCAAACCGTCGGGCAAGAATCGCGCTTGTCTGTCTACACTCGACAAGGCAATTGAGTTGAAACTCAAAGGTGATGAACGGCAACGCCGGGCCAGCAACTGATAGGTGGCGGGTACCCCATGCGCCGAGCAGAGGTCCTGAGAGCGTTCGTTCCCCTTGCAGGCCTTATCCTGCTCCTGCCGCTTCTGGCCGCCGGCCAGGCCTGGGTTCCTGCAAAGGGTGAAGGGACGGCAACGCTTACCCTGCAGGACAACTTTGTCAAGAACCATCTTGGCTCGGGTGGTGAAAGGCTGGAGGTCGGCCACATCCGCACCTTCATTCTCGTCCAGGATATTGATTTCGGAATCACGAACAAGCTGGCGATGAATGTCAGTCTCCCATTTGTGCTTTCCAAGTACTACGGACCGAGACCCCACCAGTTGCCAGTTGACGATGGGAACTATCACGGCAACTTTCAAGACGTGCGAATAAACGTGAGGTACAACCTGCGCGCGCGTCCGCTCTCGATCACTCCCTTTGTAGCCCTGGGAGTGCCAAGCAACGACTACAAATATTTCGCGCATTCCGCTGCGGGTACCAATCAGCGGGAGTACGTCTTCGGCTCGAGCTTTGGCCGTGGGCTTGAGCCGGTTCTTTCTCGCGCCTATATACAAGGCTTGTATGCGTTTCTCATTCCGGAAGGGGTCGTGGGCATACGAACGTATCGCAGCCGGGTAGATTGGGATTTCGGCTACTTCGTGAGCCGGCGATTCGCCATCAGGACAGTGGGCGGCTTGCAGATAGGTCATTCGGGCTTCGGGGTAGGCCACTCACTGACAGATCGGGGCGACTTCCCGGTCCGCAATCCAAGCAACGAACATTGGCGTCACCACGACCAAACCAGTCGAATCAGTTACCTCAATGTAGGCGGAGGCGCCAGCTTTGCTGTTACCAAATCCTGGAATGCTTTTGCGGTTCTGACAACCACCGTCTGGGGACGCAACGGTCACGCGCTTAGCTTGGGCGAAGTTGTCGGGCTCTCGTGGACCTTCCGCACACCATGGGCAAGGCCGCAGGCGCTAGCTGACCTAACGGACGAAGAACGGCAGAAGCTCTACCTACAAAACTCTCCCGGGAAGGCGGTGCCCAGCCATAGCCATTGATGCGGCTTTGCGGAGTTCTGGGGCGGAGTCGGGTAAGCCTGCAGAAACTCTGTCTTTTCGGAAAGCCCGGAACGCCCGAGGCCAATGCTGAAGAATCAATCGGTTGCCGGAACTGTGGTCGAGACCAGGACGATCTCATCCACGAACCCGGGCTGCTTTTCCAGGATTGGCAGAACCTTTTCCTGGATGGTTTGAGCCACTTCCTTGGTCTTGCCCTGTTTCGCAGTGATTTCGACTATGCGTGTAAACATGAGGGTACTCCTTTCTTTGGCTAGTAGGTGAAAGGGACCCGTCGCAGCACACGGCGGAAATGCTTACGAAAAGAAAAGCTACTCCTAGTCCAGTGGGCAGTCAACACCACAAACATTGTGCAGTGACCGTCGTCACTGCCTCCTGTGTCTTCGCGGCCTGTGCCGGAAATCTGTTGAACAACTCCCAACCAACTCATTGATAATCGAGAGGCCGCTAGCTCAAAACGCGTCTTGCTCAGAAACACATCTTTGACGATCGTTGGATAGCTTGCGGTGCGCTACCAAGCGGGGGTTGTGAAAAACAAATCCTCGACACGATTTTGAAATTGTCCTTCTGACCACCCTGCTCAAAAATTCTCGATGTTCCAAGCGTTGCTGTTGTACGCTGAAACCACAAAGGCGAGATTCCTGCCGTCGGGCGAAGCTAGCGGTGTCCCCACGGAGGTGCTGGTTGTCCACAGCTTAGAAACTACACCGTTCGACGAAACGTGCAGGATTGCGGCCTCTCGTGCCGACGAGCTCGTGACGAACCACCCTCTGCCGTCCGCTGACCAACTTATGCCGGAGAGGCGTGCTGAGCGACCGACGCTTACCGCACGCGCCGACCCGCTCTCCAACTCCACCAACCGAATCTGGTCTTTGTGTTCATCCAGATCCACGATGGCCAACGTCGAACCATCAGGAGACAGGTCCCATGCCGGCAACCCGGCGGGATCAGCCGCCAGTCTTATTAGTTCCGCTATCCTGCCTCGCTGCGGATCGAAAGAGCTGAACACGAGTTCGCCATTAGCTCTGTCCGGCTCGCTGAGAATGCAGGGCGAATGTCCAGGAGCGCATCGCACTGACGCTCCGCGCGCCGTCTGCAGCACCATTTCCGGGGCCCCGCCGGAAATCGGTATCCGCATCAGTCGCATTGGTGCCGACTTTTCTTTCCCTCCCTCGACATAATCCCAATACAGAACCCATGAAGCGTCTGGGCTGAGCCGAGGCTCGATCTGCTCGCCGGAAACCAGAACGAAGTCCTGGGCTCTTCGCTCCCGCAATCCCTGCCGGAAGATGTCCCAGTTACCGGTGCGGTCGGAATAGAAGAAGAGCCGCTGCCCGTCTAGAGTCCAAGCTGAAGGCAAATCGTTGCGCCCTTCCAGCGTGAATCGCCGGGGCGGTCCCAGGCCTCCATTGCTGTTCAGCTCTGCCACGTAAAGGTCGCGCTGAAATCCTGCCTTGACGAATATCAAGCGCTTGCCGTCCTGGCTGAGGCTCAAATCCAACAGCGACAAACCGACCCAGCTTGTGATCCGTCGGGGAGGGCCGGACGTCTCCACACCCGATCGTTCAACAGGAACTTCCCATAGGTTCATGTCGTTCTGGTTCGGCGGCGGTTCTTCAGCGGAGTAGATGATGCGGCCGTCAGCGGACCAGCAGAAACTCCCCAGCCCTGGAATGTTGAGAATCCTCGCGCTAACCCCGCCCGCCAGCGGCAGGGTTTCGATGGCCGTTTCTGACTTGTCGCCCTCAGTGTGGGTCTTAATGTAGGCAATCCGCTCTCCCTTGGGCGACCACTGTACCTGTAGGAAACGGTCTCCGGGTGCGGCCTGAAGCAGCTTCCTCGGACTCTCACCGTCCGCGCCCATAACCCAGATCTCCGATTGCGACCTGCTGCCGATGTAGGTGATATAAGAGCCTGCCGGGGAGACCGACGCCCGCCCCGCATCGTCCCGCAGCTTACGCGGGCTGCCGCCTAAGATGGAAATGGCCCATATACCCGTGGTTTCGCCCGACTCTCCTGGCCCGACCGCCGCTAACTTGGTTCCGTCCCGGAACCAGGAAAGGCTCGCTCACCGGAAGCAGAATCCCTCGGGAAGAGGAAGGGAATGGGTCTCTCCCGTCTCGAGCAGTCGAACGAAGACGCCGGTGAAATCCGCATACGCCAGGTATCTGCCATCTGGAGAAATCGCGGCCGCGTACACCGGATTCTCCGTCGGATTTGTAGTAATGCTCCGCTGCTGCAGCATGGGCTGCTCCGGACGGCTCCGCGTCGGCCGCAACCAATGCCCGGCGAACACAGCCGCGAAGGTGGAGATTGCAATCACCGCGATGACCAGCGCTTGCTTGTTGCGCCACCACTGCACTGCGCGCGGCCCAGCGGCCAATCCAGCCGCCAGGCGCAGCTCCACCGACTCCATGTCCCGTTTCAGTCGCTTCAAGTCAGCACGGAGCTCACCCGCACTCTGGTAACGCAACTCACGGTCCTTCTCCAGGGTCTTCTCAATGATCTCTTCCAGCTTGAGTGGAATCTCGGGGTTGATGCGGATGGGCGATGTTGGCGCATGGTGAAGAATGGCTTCATACGTCAACGCCGTGCTCTGGCCCGAGAAAGCCTGTCGGCCCGTGGCCATCTCATACAGCACTGTGCCAAATGAGAACAGGTCGGTGCGCGCGTCCAGCTCTTGCCCGCGCACCTGCTCGGGGGACATATACGCCACCGTACCGACCGTAGTGCCGGTATCTGTAAGGTTGTCTTCGATGGTTGCGTCGATCGTTGGGCCATCTGCGGCCGCGGTCTCCCTTGCCTCGTGCGACATCAGCTTTGCCAGTCCGAAGTCCAAAACTTTGGCCTGCCCACGCGCAGTGATAAACAGGTTTGCCGGCTTGATATCACGATGGATGATCCCTTTGCTGTGTGCAGCATCAAGCGCGTCACTGATCTGCATGGCTGATTC
>QIAR01000331.1 GCA_003225595.1 Acidobacteriota bacterium
TATGCAGATTCTTTATCACGATGCTGGCTTTTTCATCCGAACGCCAAGAGCCTGACACCCATATCCGCATCCAGTTGGCCTTTTGACTTTCAGCTCCCCCAGCAACCTCAAAGTCTGCCGTGCTCCTACTCCCTACGGGAGGAACTGTTTGAACGGGAGCGCCACAAAGAACCTGTTCCGGGATGGCACTCTTGTGTCATAGCCTGCGCGGAATTGGAGAAAGTGAGTTTAACGGTATGAGCGGATGCGAAGTTGTTGAAGTGAGGAATTTAGAAGATGCGGTCGGCTATCCGTGCTCAAAAACGGGCAGCAAACAATGTTCCGATTGCGGAAGCGAAATATGTGAGTCCCACACGGAAACGTGTGACATATGCCTCGATTTCTTCTGCCCGTCCTGCTTCTCCTTCCACGAAGCAGAACACTCCAAGCCAGCCATAACGAGGGCAGAAAATGGCGGGCAGCGCAAGGCCGCCTGATTCACTCTGCCGGCATAGACGAATAAAAGGCGAAAGTAGTATCCTGTCCTCCATGGACGAAGGCCGCAAACGTGTAATTGGGATTATGGCCGCAATCCTTGCTGCTCGTAAGCTGGCCCAGCAGGACAGCACCAGGTCCTCGCCAGCATCGAACTGTGCTATTCTGGACGCGATCACCTTCGCCGAGCGGATCATGAGGGTGATTGATGAGATGTTTCCCGCGCAGCGGGCGCGAGTCGGATGAGTTCGAAGCAGAATCGTTCGCGCTCCGCGCGCGATTGACAAGACGGGCCACCCGCCTGGGAAGGCGAGAACCGTTTTTGCCCGCACTCGCCAAAATGTGCTCCATGCGCTTTACCCCGAAGCGGCTAAACACGCCTATGAGCGGGCTGTTTTCCACGATGTAGCACTTAGCCTGACCAGGCTGGGATCTGGCAGATATGTTGCAAGAAAAAAGGCGCTTCCAGCCCCCATTTTTCCACTGAACTATGGAAAAGTTTGTGGATTTATCGCTCGGAATTTCCCTAAGCCTTGGTTTTTTCGGGCCCTCTAGCTCTTTGAACCATGATAGAGGCAAGTCCATCACTGACCGTGCGTCGAGGCACGAAACGTGCCAGTTGACGGCACTTTCACCGCTTATTTTTTCCAAAGAATTGGAAAACTTTGTGGATTACTGCGCTGCAGTTTTCCAGTGGCGCGCGCCACAGAAATGCGGCTCGAAGCAGCCAGAACATTATCTGATTCCTTTCCGCACCGCACCAAACGCAATAGCTACGATCCCACCAGACCGTCGAAAGGCTGGCGCTCGGCGTTCGAGGCTATCCTGTTAAGCAAAAACATCTAAGGGCTTCAATGCCGCTTTGTGGTGCAATCCCCGACCCAACAATCTTCCACGCTGGCCCTACAGAGCTCTATTTCGGCCAGTGCAGGACATGGGTGCGCTCATCGTGGCCGGTGCAGGACGTGCCGTCGGATCACTCCAATAATACCCACCAAGCCCGTCGCCATGAAGCCGATCGTGCCCGGTTCGGGAGTCGCTGCGGGGGGTGTCCCTGCGATCAACTCGCCGCTCACGAACTGAAACCCACCAGGAAAGTCGCCCTCCGGAGGGACAGGAACGAAGTTCAAGCCCCAGGAGGTTGAGCAGCACGGCAGCGTAAGGTTCAATTGGGCAAACGTGGATCCCTCACCAACAAATCCGCTGGCCGAGCCGTTCAGATCACCGGAAGCCGAAAAAAGGCAACAGAGGGAAAGGGTTTCCGGATCATAGTTTGTTCCCCTGATTGTCGCGCTTCCGAAGGAACCACTAAGGAAAATCTGAGAAGTGCCGACAAATGTCAAATCGGGGATGGGGCCAGAACACCAGTCGAAGCAGGCCATGCCTCCGATTCCTGTGATGTTTGTGCCCGGACCGATCAAAGTGAAGGATACATTGTCGCCCGAGCCATCGTTAGGACCCATGTGAACCGTGGCGTAAGTAATGTTGACGTTGAGAATGGGAATACTGTCAGCGTAAGCGCTCGTTGCAGACACTACAAACAGAATCGCGGTTCCCCATATCAGGCGCTTCATGGCTAATCCTTTTCGGCGAGTCGGCCAGTTTGAGGCACGAGTGTGATTCGTGAGTTTCAGCTTGTCAATACAGAGAACGCTGTACTCTCGAAGGGATGCTAAGGGTGTGCAGCGTTGATAGTAAGGCTCTTCCGGGGGGGGACATCAACGCGACTCCCGAGGACGTGCGCAGCGGAGGGTTAACCACGTCGTGGAAGGGCAGCGGCTTGTTCGTCCCGCCTCCCCCGAGCAGAGTGCAATCGCACAAGGCGGCGCACAGCGGACAGGGATGGCGCCTGGCGGGCTCCTCTTCGAGGGCAGTTCTGATTTCCCCGTGCTCTCGGCAGTAAAGCGCCACGTACCAGCAGGGGGTGAGCCCGTGGCTTTCGAGTTCCGGCGCCAATGCGGTGCAGGCCATCGAGGGAAAAAATTGGAATATTGGGGAAGCTACTTCGCGAAAGTAACGCGCTGCGCTGACAAAAGTCAACTCCGAGGTTCATGCCGAGTCATCGTCACCGTGTGACCGAATTCGTGACCACCTGCTGACATTTTCTCATTGTTCCTGTTATCTCCTCACTCTCCAACTGTAGGCAAAAACAGGCATGAGATAATAGAAAATGGTAGGCGCTATGTATCTTTAAGCCCTTTTAAGGCATGGGTCGCAGGTTCGAATCCTGCCGCGCTCACCAGATTTAAATTTAGTGTTTGAGTCTAGCGCCTGTGCTCATGAATGTGATCGTTGTCCTTCTGATTCGTGTTCTTGAAGCTTTCTTCGTCGTTGGTGTTCTCGGTTGCCTTCTCGTACTGGTTCTGACGCTGATTGAAGACGCAAAGACGCTTTTGGATAGGGACTCAGAACGGTGATTCACGGAGCGGGTTACGTAAGAAGTCAGAGCCGTCGTCCAATTATTTGTTCAGCTCTATAAATCCCTGCTAAGAACCAATCTGGGGTGGACCTTCATGGCCCGAGTATCATCGGCGTGGACGATCCTTGTGCGAAGCTGATTCGAGCATCGCCGAAACTCCCAGCACGTAACCCAGAGTGTGAGCCATGCCCGCGTGCCAGGGCGCCGGACAGCTCATCTGGGGCGTGTGGTCGGGAATGACGACTCCGTCGAAATTGTTTCGCTTCAGGATCGACAGTATGCGATTCATATCTACGTCGCCCTCGTCGATGAAAGTTTCTCGATAGTAGGGCACCTTACCCGCTACATTCCGGAGATGAATGTAAGCGATCTTTCCTTGATTGCTATAACGATCCACAGCCTCGTAGACGTCTCCTTCAGTCATCTCGGCTATCGTTCCGACACAAAGTTCCAGCGAATTACTTTTGCTGGGAGCGAGATCGATCAATCTTTGATACATGTGGGGCTGATAGACAAGTCTTGGCTGCTGACGCATGACCGGCATCGGTGGATCGTCGGGGTGAGCGGCAAGCTGTACACCTGATTCTTCGGCGACAGGCATGACATCTTCCAGGAACCTTTCCAGCCTGCGCCAAAGTTCTTCGTGAGAGATCGAAGCCAGTGTGCCTGGAGGGGCGTTCCGGTCATAAGTCATGTTCCACACCATCCCATTCGGAATGGGCACGTCTGCCGGTCCGTCCATTCCCACCGTGACCGCGCCTCCGCGTCCTGACGAAACTGTTACACGGCCGCAGACGCCGGCCAGACTGAAGTTGTACCCCAAGATTGGAATACCCGCCTCTCCCATCCGTCGAATAATCGTCCTGACGTTCTCGATCTGTTGAGAACGTTGGGGACCATCCAGAAGGATGTCATGCCAGTGAGCAGGATCGAGATTTTCGATCGCTGTCAGAACAAGCCCGGCATCTTCGATCTCTTTACGAATCCTCGCTAATTCGTCGACTGTCCACAGTTTTTCCGCATCCCCCGCTACTCCCCACGGATCATACTTCGCGCCCGTTGGCTGATTGTTGCGTGGGTTGGAGGGCCCTTGGTTGAAATAGTCGACCAGATGGATGACGACATGTGTACAACCCGCCTGCTGGGCGAAAGCGTAATACTCTCGCGTCAACATATGACGGTACAGACCTAGTCCAAGCTTCATAAGCGGTACCCGACGCCAATTCCAAAGTCCACGCTCAGCACCTGTCCGTTCACCTCGCTGGCAAGCGGCGAGCACAGAAAGACAAATGCGTCTCCGATCGCTTCCGGGCTGTTTCTTTTTCCCATTGGTGATACGCGTAGGACAAACTCTCTATAGGCCGGGTCCTTGTCGAACACTTTCAATGAACTTCCTGCTGCAACATTGCCGGGCGAGATCGCATTCACGCGAATACCCGCAGACGCATACTCAAGAGCCAGGCAACGGGCGAAATTTTCCAGTGCTGCTTTGGCCGAGGCATATGAGGGAACTTGCGTGTGAGGCACTCGCGCCACATAGGAGGAGGTGAAGATCAGGTGACCGGGAATCTTTCGGTCCATCCACTGCGCGAGAACCGCCCTCGCCAGATAAGTCTGAGCGAAATAGTTGAACAAGAAGATGCGCTCGTATTCCGCTTCGGACGTGGTAGCGAAGGGATGCAATCCGCAACCGCCTGCATGGCCGAGCACGGTATCTAAGCCGGGAAAGCGCTCGAAAGACTCCTCAATCACGTGACCCAGCATGCTGGAGTCGGTTACGTCCGCCGAGAAATAGAGATAGGATGAAGATGGAATCTGCCAAGCGCCAAGCGTTTGCTGTGCCTGTTCCTCGGACCTAATGTCGACGAGGATGACGGTTGCGCCAGCCATGACGAGCTTTCGAACAATGTGTTCGGCGATCGCGCCCAGGCCGCCGGTAATCAGGATGGGCTTGCCGCCGAAATCGATGCCAATCATGCCTCTGCTTCCCTCGGTGCTGTGGAAAGCACTTCGTAACCGGATTCGGTCACCAGGACATTGTCTTCCATTCGCGCACCCCCACCATACTCTCGTACGTAAACCCCGGGTTCAACTGTGATGATCATGCCAGGTTCGAGCTTCTCCGATTGCCCTGGCGCAATTGCGAACCCGGGATCGTGATATCGGAAGCCAACGTGGTGCCCGGTGCCATGGTTGAAGTAGGCTGCCAATCCTTGCCGGGCGATTGTGTCCCGAGCGATCTCGTCAATCTCGCCAGCGGAGACACCGGGCCGCACGGCTGCGATAGCGGCTCGTTGGGCGTCCTGGACTACTGCGAGAATGCGCTGCAGTTCTGGTTTCGCGCTGCCCACGGCGGCCGTGCGTGTGAGATCGCTCCAGTATCCGTTGACGCATGTCGCCAACTCGAGCAAGACCAGATCACCGATCTGCAATGGGCGGTCTGTTGTGCGGTTGAATAGTCCGGAGTCAGCGGTGTTCTCACCAGATTGAACCATTGCCCATCCCCTGGAATGGAACACGTCTTGTTTTCCGACCTGCTTCTGGATAGCGGATTCCACCGCCGCAGCGAGTTCGGCCTCACTTACTCCTGGCGCGAGGTGTTCATAGAAAGCCTGGATGCCTATACCAGCAACCTTATTCGCTAAGCGGACCGCCTGAATCTCTTCCGGGTTCTTTCTCAGGTACAGATTTAAGAATGCAGTGGCTACTTCTGTGTCAGGTTTTGCGGTTATCGCACTTAGCTGCTCCCGGAATGTGTCTGGAATCGGGGGATGCTCGGCCGCCTGGATCGGGAGCGAAGTTCGCGCAGCGCCATGCAGCATGCCAACTCGCGAGGAGTCCACGCCGGCCCGCTTCAGTTCCACTCGAATGTTCTCAATCAAAACAGAGAATGGGTTTGTGCAGTCGGAGCTTCCCCAGGGGTACTCACGAATTATCAGGCCCGCTGGAATGTGGTCCTGAGGTTCTATCACCGGGACAAACAAAATGGGTTCCGCGCCCTCAAGATGGAGCAGCACAGAAGCGCCCCAGAATGGCAAGTAGCCGGAAATCATGGTGAGTTCGTCCGGTCTCCAGGAAAGCCAG
>QIAR01000043.1 GCA_003225595.1 Acidobacteriota bacterium
GTCGGCCCAGATGGAAAGTCCGTCCGGGCGTTCGTCAGCCGACTGAATGGATTGGATACAGAGTTCTTCCGCAAAGGCGATGGTGGAGCTTGGGCCCTTATCGACTCATCCACTGGCAGTGAATGGAATTTCCAGGGCTGCGCGAACCAGGGTCCTGCGGTCGGGGAATGCCTGGAGCGAGTCGCTGTGCTAAAGGACTATTGGTTCGATTGGCGGAATTATCATCCGGAAACAACCGTGTACCGGCACTAATGTCGGGTTTCTGGAACTCGGACGCTGAAGCATCCGTGCTTTCGCGTTAATCCTACATAGCCGACACTAAGGCTCGGAGGGACTTGCTTGCTTCGGATCAGTGCCATTTTCTGGGATGTTGGTGGCGTACTTCTAACCAATGGCTGGGACCGCGCCCAACGGGAGAAGGCTCTCGAGCAGTTTCACCTCGACCGAGAAGAATTCAATGACCGTCACGAAATGCTGGTTTCCTCTTTCGA
The DNA here is from genome assembly GCA_003225595.1 of Acidobacteriota bacterium. Classification (GTDB taxonomy): domain Bacteria; phylum Acidobacteriota; class Terriglobia; order Terriglobales; family Acidobacteriaceae; genus Gp1-AA124. The sequence goes on from QIAR01000043.1 coordinate 492, forward strand.
GAGAGGCAAGATCAGCCTCGACGAATATCTCGACCGCACCATCTTCTACCGGTCCCGTCCCTTCACGCGCGACGAATTCAGGCAGTTCATGTTTGCCTTGTCGCAGCCCAAGTCCGACGAGCTGGCGTTAGCCCAAGAACTCTCCCGGTCCGGCAAATACCTGATGAGCACGATCAATAACGAATCGCGGGAGATGAATCTCTACCGTATTGAGAAGTTTGGCCTGCGAGAAATATTCGACATTTTCATCAGCTCTTGTTTTGTCGGGCTGAGAAAGCCTGAAAGGGATATCTACCGTCTGGCTTTAGAGATAACGCAGAAAGTGCCCGCACAATGCTGTTTCATTGATGATCGCGATTTGAACCTGGAATCTGCCGAGAAGTTAGGCATGCAAACGATTAGAATGCAGACTGTGGAGCAACTTCGGCAGGAACTCCGGAAACTCGGAGTGCAGGAAGTCTAGACCTGTTCCATAAATGCTCTCGCAGGTAAACCGAGGTTACTAGCTAAAACCCACGCCCTTAGCAGCCTTGAACGGCACCGCCGCCTTCCTGAAAATCATTCATTTAATCACGGAGTTTTCCGCGGGATACCCTGCTTTGGATTGGCGATCGGTGGAGCGGGCTTGGTGGCCTCGGCCTCCGTGCCGAGCTTCAGGCTCAAGTCGCTGGACCAGCAATCCGCTATCATTTTCCACTCGGCGGTCGCCTGGCGAGCAAATACCACCAAATATTTTCCCCGCTCCTCGCGTCGCTTTCCGACGGCGGTTGGCACCAGCATCTTGCAACGGCCAGCTTCGTAAGCCACTTCCCCAACAATATAGACGCGCAGGGGCTCCATCTCCACATCTCCGAGACCGGAGTCGAGAGCGGCAAAGAAGAACTCGCGAATTGCGGCCGCCCCTCGCACCGGTGGAACATTGGATCGCAGCACCAGAGCATCGGCCGCGTAGATCTCTATCAGATCGTCGAGTTGTTTGTTGTTACAGGCCAGCGTCCAATCCTGTGTGAGTTTTCGAACCGCTGCTTCGGCGCGACTCAGCGTGGGCCCGCCGATGGGAGTGCGCATCGGACCCAAATCCTTGCCGGTACGATCGCTGCCTGTGCGCTCAGCGGCTGGGACGCGTTGCGAAAGCGGGGCGCCCGGCTGCCCCAAATCGGAACCGGCCGGAAAATAGTGGTGATGATAGTGGTGGTGGTAATGGTGTTGCCCGTTTGATTGCGCCATATCCTTGACTTTGACCTGGGCTGGGGTCTTCAGGACTGGACTCTTCACGCTTGGGGCTGCAGGTTCCTCAGGTCTGTGCTCTTGTGGCTGATGCTCCTCCATTGGTCCGCCACACATTCCGCAGAACTTGTTTCGCGCGCGGTTATGATGACCGCACAAGCCGCAAATCTTGGGCGCAGACGTTACTTCCGATTGCGAGAGGGCACTGTTCAGGCTTTCTTCGGCATCCGCTTCCAGGGCCACGCGCTGAATCGTCTGGAGTGCGGCCGCGATCGCTTCCTGGCTGGGTTTGGGCCAGTGCATTTCATACTTCAGCCGCTTTAAGAAGTCATCTACCGGGGAATTGGGAACAGGTTCCGGCCCCGAGTTCTCGGATGGGGATTTCCTCGCGGGATCAGTTGGTTGTTTACTATCCAAGGCCTTACCTCTCAGTAGCATGCATTTTATTCCAAAAGTACAGTCAGCGACTCGAAAACTCGATCTTCCCTCCAGCTTCAGCCGGCACAAGCCGTCAAGATTTCGGGGTCAGCTTACGACGGGTAAGAGACGGCTGGGGAGCGCAAGGTAAAAACTGTGATCTCAGGGGGACAATTCCAGCGCACTGGGATCCGAATCGTTCCGATGCCGCAATTGGTGTAAAGCAACATCGGGCCAATCCGACGCAGCCCCCATGGATATTTCCTCGCCAATGGGGGCAAGTAAAGAGGCCCCACAAGTGGAAGCCTTACCTGGCCACCGTGTGAGTGTCCCGAGAGCTGCAGGCCGACTCCAAATCGTGCCACTTTGTCAGCGAAATCGGGCTCATGACAAAGGAGCACGACAGCTTTGCTGCCTGGAACTCCGCGCAAGGCCTCATGTATATTCGCACCGCCACCCAGCACAGCATTCACGCCTGCCAGCCAGAAGCTGGCTCCATCGTGCTCGATGGGTATGGATTGGTTGCGCAACACGCGGATTCCTTCAACCTCGAGCGAACGCGTAACATGCTCCGGATCTGTGAACGCATCGTGGTTCCCCAGGACCGCGACAACACCGAGACGAGTTCGTAGCCGACCCAGCAGACGAGCACATGGATCCGCAGCTTCTGCGGCCCGCAGCCACCCACGTCGTGCTCCGAGCAGAGGCGCGGTTACGTAGTCTCCACACAATACGGCCAAGTCGGCATTCAAGCCATTCACGATGTTCACGGCCGCTTCGATCGGAGTGGCGGTGAAGTGCGGCTCATAATGGAAATCACTCAACTGCGCTATGGTGAAACCATCGAGCCTCGCCGGAAGTTTTTGGAGTAACACTTCAACTCGCCCCAGCCGGGGGTGATTTGGCTCCCGGAAAATTGCGTCGCTTCCAACGGTCACAGCTCCCGCCGCGGCTATGCTTGCAGCGGCGGCTTTCAGGAATTTGCGTCTTGTGAGTGGAAAGGCAGTCAAGCAGGTTCCCAAGTCGAGGAGCGGAGCATTGAAGAGACAGGAGCTTCCAAGTTATCCCTTGTACCGTTCGAGCGGCGCGGCAGTCGTGCCGTCACCAAGTCCCACGGGCGTTGTCGTTTAATTCGGCAGGCAAAGCTCGTAAAGCTCACCCATAATTACGGAGTAGGCAGGCGCAACTCCTATTAGTAACCCACTGCTAGTGTAACCTCTCTCTGCGTAAGCTGTACGCACTAAAGGTTGGTCAAATTCCTGAAACCATAGTGGACGCCTATATGGTGGCCAGCGCCACTAAGCGGGTCACGAAGCGATTGTGATCGAAAAAGAAATGAAGGTACGGACCCTTCACCGCCCAGAATGCCCGGATTTACCCGCAATTCCTCGGAATGTGGAGCTGCAAGGTTTTGTGCTCGGGGAACGTTTTGAATGGTTCGCCAGGGCCAAATACCACGAGCACCAATATGGGGACATCTAGAAAAACTGGGCCAGTCACCAAGGCTGGCCCAGGCTATTGTCGTAGAGAAAGCAAGAGTTTACTGGATCGCTTGCAGTGTACCGAATAGCCCATCTGCTTCGTCATTGAAGCCGGCACTAAAAAAGAGCACGTTTGCGGGTGCGGTCGAGTTACCAAACGTAATCGTCCACAGACCGTTGATCGAGAGCACTCTGCCGTTCGCATCCAGTAACTGACCCAGGAAAATGCCGGTTTGCGGATCATACGCGCTGATCCGCCCGTTGCCGAAATTCCCCACCAGCAGTGCATTGCTGAATTTGCCAAAATTAGCCGTTGCCAGCGCCAATCCCCAAGGCGAGTTCAGCCCGTGGCGGGAAACCAACCGCTGCAATCTGTTGCCATCCGTATCGAACACGTCCACAAAGCCGTGGTTGGGACCAGCCTTATCGTCATGTCTTTCCTTGTTTTGCTCCGCGAACGTGACGAATAGTTTGCCGTTGATGTTGCGGATGCCGAACGGTGCGTACCGCGGTGGTACATCATGGTCAGTGAAGGTCTTCACCAGTCGGAAATTCGTGTCGTACACCTCGATCACGTTGTCGTGGAAATTGGTGGCGTAGAGGAAACTCCCCTGGTCCGTTGAGCCCAAGGCTAGCCCCTTGTACACTGTGCCGCGAGCAGAGTTATCGACGGCAAGTATGGCGTGCGTGAAATCAACCATGGGACTCCAGCCGCTAATCGTGCCATCCTCGGTGGCGAAGAGGAACCGTGAGGAATCGGAAAGGCCGTTGCTCGAGACCTCAAAACCACCAGTGCCGTTGAACACGGTTCCAGTGGGAGTCGCTGGGGACGTACTGCCAGCCGGCGTAGGAATGTTCACGAGAGGCAGAAGCGGCACCGGAGTTCCGGCAGGAGTGTAGAGCGTGGCAACGCCAGTACCGTTATCTGCAACCCAAAAGGGACTCATGTCCGAGAAGGAGATGCTCCACGGGTTCACCAGGTTCGAATCGGTCACCGCTGCGAGTGCCGGAATATCAGAAACAAGATTGGTCTGGGAATAGTGTTGCGCGAATGCCATACCGGGAAGGCAAAGCATGGCGACGAAGCACGCCAGCAAAAGTGTACATTTCGGACCTGATGCAGAGAGGTTGTGCATAATTCTGTCCCTCCTGAGGAAAATCTTTGGAATCGTGAGCACGAGCCGGGCGCCTGGCAAAGACGAAATAGACTTGCCCACGTGTCGAGTCACGAGAAATTAAGTCCCGGGAGCATCACTTGGAGCGGGCCAGCAGCGCCCCTTCGCCTCTAAAGCCAGACTAGAAGATTGGCCAGAACGCAGTTGTCACGAAGGTTTCACACAATTGTCAAATTTTTGTCAAAGGCTTCGGCGCTTAGAACCGTTTTTCTGAACGTCACGCTGCTAGTTGAAGAAGGAGGATCCTTTTCGGCAAGCGCGAACGCTCTGGGAGCCGCGCCGTTCGTTTGATCATCAGAATTTTGCGCTCCCTCGGTAAGCTCAGGGGCGTTCGTATACTGGACTGGCGGGGGCGGGCGGCTCATAATCCTGGCCATATTTATTCTTATGAGTATGCGGCAGGTCGGTCCCCGTGAGCCGGATAATTCCGAGTGAGGGGGTGCTCTCAGACACAGTAATTTCCCGTGCCATGCCTCTCAAATTTTCGGGTAAAGAAGCTTCCGACCATACTCGAAGAAGATAGCGCCCAGCAGGCACCCCAGGAATCACCAACTCGCCGTGCCCATTTGAGACGGCATAGTAGGGTGTGTCGAGAGCGATCACGACGGCGCTCATCTCGGGGTGAATATTGCAAAAGATGTAGGAGATTCCCGGTTTATCAAAATGTACATTACGCGTAGAACCAGCTTCGTACAGTCCGAGATCGAAGCGCTTGCCCTCGAAGAGCGAAAAGACGTTATGAAAGAAAGGATCGCGATTGGGAAATTCCACCACGGACCCAACCGGTACGACCAGAATATGCGGATCGAAACTCTTATTCTTTTGCACCAGACGTGGGTGCTGCAGGAATCGCCCTGTAGTTGTCAACGAGTCCGGCGCATCGCCCACTGGCGTGAGCCAGACGACCGTACTTGTTGCTTCCGGTGCTTTGTCGCTCTTCCCCCGATTCTGCAGTTCTATTCGCCCAGTCAATGTCACTTCGTTGACACCGACCATGCCACTGCACAGAATAATCACCCATATCCAAGCGCCACATTTCAGCGCCCTTGCCCGGAAGTAGAGCGAAGCCTCTGTCATGCGGTTAGAAAAGAATGCCCATTATCAGGTTTATCTGATCGGCGCTTTGACTACCATTATCAATCTCAAATGTTCTCAGGCGGCGATATTCCGCCGAGAAGAGCAAGTTTGAGTGTGGACGATAGATGAAATTCACAAAAGCGCCGCGATTTTCAAATAGCTTGGGATCCAAATAACTCTGGCTGACTGCGTAGGCTCGAATATCTTCGGCCATAGGGTTGTCGATTCCAAAAGCACCATTGAATTCCAGTTTTGCTGTCGGTCTGAATTTTAGCTGAGACCACCCACCCACGGAATCCAGCCCGTTCACCTGAGTCCCCGGAACGTACGCCGGACCGCTGAAAATTACGCTGCGGCCAATCCCGCCCCCCAGACCCCCTACAGCCAACCCACGATAAAACTCGCCACTAAGACTGAACCCATGACTCAGCGGCAGATCCCAGTCTGCAGTGCCGGCCCAACCATCGACGTGATTTCCAAAACCCCAATCCTGGCGGCTATAGTACCCGCCTACTCCGATCATCATAGGCTGACCGAACGCGCGACGACTCCACGCCACGCGTGACGCATATGCTGGTTGGTTTGACCTTTCACCAGCTTGCGGCAACCGCTCCGACTGTAAGAAAGGCGGCTCACCTGTTAAATTATCCAGAATCCCACCTTGAAAGGTCAGATTGGAATCATTGGAGAAAACAAGCCGATGCTCCACTCGAACCTGGGGAATCCACCCCCAAAGATTCCCTGCATAGCCGAAAGCGGGCACAGCCAGTGATGCGAACGACGTTGGGGAAAGAGGTGAAAAGAAGGTGTTGTCCTGCCCGGCCACAATAGAGGTTCGAGACCAATCCAAACGAAGGGTCGCGGTTCGCAATCGCATCAGCCCTGTAGTAACTCCGTTCAGCGTGTCTGGGAAGCCGCCGGAAAAATCGAACTGCACGTCCCCCCTCGTACTTGCTCCAGCAATATGTGGCCCGAAGACTTCCAAGCCGAGTTCAGACTGGCGTAGCGTCGCGCCAAAGCTTCCCCGCCGATTTCCTTGCGACACAAGGTTGGGGAAATCCTGATTGTCGAACATACCGCGGTTGCTGAAAAGGTTGAGAAGCACAATCCCGGAAAGCCGAACCCTGTACTTCGATGCACTTTCAACTTTCGTCTGATACTGTTCATCGACTTTGCCGCTGAGTAGCTGCGACTCTTCTTCGAGCTTGGACACCCGTTCCTCAACCGATCCCGACTGCGTGGTGGCCTGAGTCACTCCGCTGGTTTGAGCGGATGATGGCGCGCTCTGGGTTGCGACGGAGGTATTTTGCGCCGGACTACCCCCACTCGCCGCCAGTTGCTCCCGTGTTGCCCGCACCTCCTCGCGAAGCGCTACCGTCTCGGCACGATACTGGGCCGCTTCCGATCGCATCTCTGCCACGGCATCGCGCAATTGCCGGACTTGCTCCTGAAGGCCCCGGACGGCTGAGGCGACGGAATCTGGTTGCTCACCGGCCGCTTGCCTGGGCGTCTGTGCCCAGGCGGTGCAGCTCAATAGACAGCCCAAAAAGAAAAGCATTTCCCAACTGTTGCATGTGCTAAACCCGCGTTGAAGCAATCTAGTCCTGTGCAGCACAGTGCCTCCCTGAACGAAGCTCTAGAATGACCGCCGCGGATCCTGCGGCAATTCGTGATTCCCAAACCGCGCGAAGTGCCTTCAGGCCCGGAACGTGAGTTTCAGAATCTTACTCTGCCTCCGCCGAGTTCGCGCGGCGTAAAGGTGGGGCTCCAATCTTTCCCTGTCCGCTTTCAGAAGTACTCACCGAAGATGTCAACGGAAGCACCAGCTTGAAAATCGTCCCTTCAACAGAAGTCTTCTCGACGGTGACGTCGCCTCCGTGGTCCTGGATAATTTTTTGAACCACGGTTAATCCAAGGCCAGTACCGTTCTCTTTGCCGTAGCTCACAAATGGCTTGAAAAGCCGGTCCCGGATGGGCTCCGGAATGCCACGGCCATTGTCAGCGACCCGAATTTCGACACCGCCCGGCGTTGCCCGCATGTTTACCTCAATCTGTCCGGAATCCGTCGCAACCGCCTCGCAGGCGTTCAGCAGCAGGTTGTAGAGGGCGCGTTCCAACTTCCTGGTGTCGAACCAGCCCACGATCTGCCCATCCCGCGAGACCGCGATGTGAACCTGGTGGAACTCCGGATTGGCCCTGATGGCTTGTACAACATGATCGACAGTATCCTCCACATTTCCATACGACGGCCGCAGGGACTCGCGAGTTCTCGAGAACTCCAAGAGGGAGTCGATGAGGTCAGTCATCTGATTTACTCCGACGCTAACTTCCTGATAAAGCTCTTCGCGCTGATCGGGTGATAATCCGCCTTCACAAAGAAACTCCGCGTTGGCGACAATTGCTGCCAGCGAATGGCGGAGATCATGTGAGATGGAGCTGGCCATGCGCCCGATGGTGGCCAGACGCTCTGCCTCCAGGAGTTCTCTTTGCGTCTTCAGGAGACTGTTCCGCATTCGATCGAAAGCCTCGGTGACCTCGGCGACTTCGTCTCCTCCTTGCGCGGTTAGCCGGTACGTAAAATCCCCTTTCCCCAGCGCCCGAACGCCCTGAACCAAGTCTTGTAGCGGGCGGGTGAAGGTGTGCGAGATCAGGAACACCAGCGCGCTCCCTCCCAAGACTGCCACCAGTCCTAGCAACAAAAGAAGCCGGTTCAAACTGTCAAGAAAGGCTGTCGCCTGATCATAGGATTTGAGGACGACTAGACGTACCGCCGGCGTCTTACGAGGCGTCAGTTCCAGGGAAGTGGCCAGGAACCGCTCATTACCAAGTTGGACTCTTGTCGGCTCTGGGCTGTTGGCAACAACCAGTGTGGACGGCTGGTGCGCGAGTTCCGACTCTTTGATTGTTGGCAGTGTGGTTCTGACAATAGCGTTGCCATAATAGAAAGCGACTTGGCTGGCGGAAATGCGACTCACTTCAGAGGCTACACGATCGTCGATTTCGTAACCAACCGCCAAGAATCCCAACTGACGGTTGGCCGAGGCCGGACCAAAGTAAATTGGCTTTAGAAAAACTTCATAGAGATGCTGGCCACCGAACCACCATTGGCCGGAGCTGTCCTGGACTGAAGCATTTCGAATGAATTGCTGGGCTAGATCACGGGTCAGTCCAGCGGTTGTCGTGTGTAGCGCGACCAGCCTTCCCTCCCGGTCGGCCAACGCGAACAAATCACTTCCCGCCAACCGCCACAAGCCGGTCGAGGCGTCCTGAATTGTGGCCTCGTGTTGGGTCGTCATCAGCGCACGCAAGTTCGGGAGATCCGCCAACAATTCTGCGGAACGCGTGAGTGTGGCCTCGCGCTGGCTCTGGAAACTCTGAAAGGTGTCTACGGAATTGCGCAGATCGACAAAAATTTCATTGCGTACCTGTTTCTGGACAGTGTGACGGACTAGAAGCAGGCTCGTGCAAGTCAGTCCAGAGGAAATCAGGAGCATGGACAAAAGGAACTTGGTGCGCAATCGTATCCGGGCCACGCTCACCACCTTACCTTATCGCAATAGCAATGCAGGAGGTCAGCCCAAACCTGCGCGAACGAATTTGTATCCCACGCCATGTACGGTCCGAAAATGTACTGGGTTGGTCGGATCGTCTTCCAACTTCTGCCGGATTTTGAGGATGTGATTGTCCACGGTTCGAGTCGAAGGGTAGTTCTGGTAGCCCCAGACTTCCCTTAAGAGCTCATCCCGGGAAATTACGCGTTCGGCATTCTGTACCAGGAACTTCAGCGTATTGAATTCCCGGGCAGTGAATTCGACGGCCTGGCCTTCCCGGATCACTTCCATTTTGGTGAAGTTCACGGAGATCCCGTTAAAGATGAAGACATCCCCGGGCTCGGTGCGACCGGAGCGTCGAATAGCCGCTCTCACTCGCGCCAGCAGTTCTCTGGGGCTGAAGGGCTTGGTCACATAATCATCGGCGCCGAGTTCTAGCAGCAGCACCTTGTCTGTGACGTCGCTAGCGGCACTGAGAATAATGATCGGCAATGCCGGGATCTGCTGCTTGATTTCCCGGCACACGTCGCGTCCTGACATAGCCGGCAAACGTAGATCAAGCACAATTGCCGAGGGCGCGGCGACACGGAATGCTTCCAGCGCCGACTTACCGTCCGCCTTTATATCAACTGCAAAGCCCTCGGATTCGAACAGGCGCTTTAGTGCCTTCTGAACGGGTCGATCATCTTCTACGACCAGAATTCTTTCCATCGGGATGGCTTTGAAATAGCCGGCGGCTGACCAGTACTGATTAAAGCTTACTACCACTCCCACAGTGTTGGAGAGGGCGTTACGTCGGTGACAATTTTTTTACATTTCCGCTTCTATCCTTGGGGGCAAATTTGGCGCCAGCCCGTGCCCTGGAGCCCAACACGATTCAGGGCTTTGGTTGATTTGGGCCTTCTGGAAGGTCCAGCCACGGCCGGACCTGTCAGTCAGGTGCCAAACAATTGCACATTCCTGCTCATTCCCTGCCATGTCTAAGTGATCCCCTGCACCTACGTACATGATTTCAGGCGAGACCTGGTTGCATCCAGAGAACAAGGTCGCGCCATCTGAAGGTTGACCTTGGGGAAAGTAACTCATGGCGACTGCAAATCTACTTTATCTTTGTCTCGCGCTGGCGATAAGTATTACCTCATTCGCTCAGCCCGGGCCGACACTCTCGATGACTGGGATAGGGTTGAGTGTTCCGGGATCTGCCAATCCCGGTATGCGGGGTGCCACTTCTCTTGTGCTGAACGGAACAGTAGTTGTAGACGACGGAACGCCCTTGTCCGAGCCCGCAGTCATTCAGGTTAACTGCAACGGGCACGTACATACGCAAGGGTCTACAGATTCAAATGGGCACTTCAGTTTTGAATTGAGTACCGGTGGGCATTTCGTGGAATCCAACGCCAGCGAATCGGGCTCCTCAGTGCAATCCTGGAGTGGATCGACGGCACTCGCCTGGACAAACTGTGAGGTTTACGCGGAGTTATCGGGCTTCACCTCCCAGCAAATAGCCTTGTCCGGCGCACCACTGGATTCCCACGTGGCTGACATTGGGCGCATCGTGCTTCACCGGCTGGTCCGCGCGCAGGGTTACATGATCAGCGCCACCAGTGCGGCCGCGCCCGAAAAGGCTCGAAAGGATTTTGAGGGAGGGCAGAAGGAGGAGAGGCAGGGCAGATGGAGTGCTGCTCTGGAGAAGTTCAAAAGAGCGGTTGGACGCTATCCCAAGTATGCCCTAGCATGGCTGGAGCTCGGACGCGTACAGCTACAGCAGGGGAATACAGATGCCGCGCGACAGTCCTTTCATGAGGCACTTACAGCGGATTCCAAGATGGTCGCGCCCTACTCCGAGCTTGCTCAAGTGGCTCTGCGAGAAAAACAGTGGCAGGAGTTGGCCGACACAACAGACCAGTTGCTGAGGCTCGATCCCGCTGACTTCCCCCAGTATTGGTTTTTCAACGCCGTCGCTAACTATTATCTCGGGAAGTTTGACGCGGCCGAAAAGGCTGTACTCCAGGGCTTGCGGCTGGACGTGCAGCATCGGATTCCCAGAATGCACTACCTGCTAGGCATGATTCTGGCGCATAAGAAGGACTACCAGGGAGCGGCCGAGCACGTGCGTGGCTATCTTGAATTGGCTCCTTCTAATACGGATGCCGCCTTTGTCCGTCAGCAACTGAATGAGCTAGAAAGGCTCGCCGCGGCGGGGTCATCCTCAGGCAAATAGCGCGGGCAGGTCACGAATCTCGAAGCTTGTGGCGGATGAAGAATGGTAGCCGCTGCCAGACGGCCACTCCCCGAGGTAGCCGAGTTCATGGCCAAGTGACCCGCAAGGTCAGAAGAGGGAACTCGAGGCACAGGTAATTTCCGAGTGGGCGACCATCCAGGAGCGCACCGCGCTCATCTCAATAGCCCAACCATGCTGAGAGGTGAGGCTTGCTCAAACAAGTCGTAGCCATTGGTCTCTTTTGTGCTTTCCTCCCAGCCCAAACAACGGGTCCGGAGCGCAAGGTGGAAAGCAACGTGATCACTTCCGAACGCGATCCCGAGGTACGAATCCATTTGCCGAACTCCGCGCAATACGTTGGCGCAGACCGCTGGGTGCTTTACGGCATGGCGGATTGCGAACTGCATGCATTCGTCGATGCCGATCCGCAGAAAAATGTTCAGCGGCTCTACTGGGTGCAGTTTGAAGGCTACCTGCCGACAAGGCCAGAGTTGAAACACAAGTATGATTCGCCGAGGCACGCGAACATTGGCGGCATGGATTTCTATGTGGACACCTGGGTACGGACGAAGGACGCCGAGATGCGACCGGGTTCCGATGTCGAGCACATCGTAGCTCTAATCCGCGCGAGGGGCTACCACATGCCGGACGGAATGATGTATGTGCGTCTCGTGCATCTCCTTGATGAACAGAAGCGTAAGGAACTGATGATCATTTATGGCGAGGACGTTGCGCAAAGCGGGCTCACCGCTGCAGAACTTCAGCAGGGAGGCAAAGCACATGGTCGGTGGCCGGCTATCGAAAAGGGCCTACTCGAAAGGGCAGAAAAGAGCCTAGCAATTGAGCAAACAAGACCATGATGAGTGCGTGTCTGCTCTGTAATGTACCTCCCGTTTAAGTACCAGGACGGTGGCTCCGATCAGCTGGACAACCACTACTACTCACGGGCAAACAGGAATGTATGGTCCGCCGCTTTGTCGCAAGCGAAAAATGAGGGTGACAGGTTGGTCGGTTGGTCGGTTGGTCTGCGCAGATGTATACGCCCTTGGTTGGAGCACAGAGCTCCTGGCCTTGATGGAATGCGCTGAGCCCTCGTCCTATTTAGGAACGCAGTCTAGGAAGACTTTTCCTGTTTGCAGGTTTCGAGAGCGCCGGGTTCTACCATTGTCCCATCTCATGGTTCGCCAGCAGACCTGGCAGAAACATCAACTTGTGATAGCAGCTGGGCTGTAGGTGTGGGACTCGCGAGCGGCTTCCTCCCAGTCTCCTTACCGAAGACGCCTCGCATTGAGTTCCTGTTCTTGTGCCCCGGTCTTTGCCCGATGCATCTCCGATCAAGGCTAGCGACCAGTCGTCCGGAACTCGGCCCAATGCGCCCGATTAAGCGAAATGCTGTTTGCGCCAACGGGCCACGGGAGCCCTTTGTCCTTATGCGGATGAGTGGCGGGCTAGGAAAATTAAGAAAAAGCTTGACATGTGAAGTAGTGTTATAGTTAACTATAACAGTATAGAACAGCAGGGTTCATTAGAGCTGATCGATCGCAACGGAGTAGGCCAGCGAATAACCCTGACCCGAGAGCAACGAAGAAAATGAACTTCTCAAGGAGAATGAAACATGAAATCCCTTCGTTTTGTGCTGTCCGTTGTTCTGGTGTCGCTCTGCACCATGGCTTTTGCCCAGTCCGATGCGCAAAAGCCTGTTGCGCAGTCCGACGCACAAAAGTCTTTCGACACGTTGAAAACACTCGCCGGTATCTGGACCGCTAAGTTAACGGTGGACCCGCCAATGCCCGACATGAACGACAAGGACATGCCGGGGCAGATCTCGATGCGCGTGACTTCCCGAGGAAACGCGCTCGTGCACGAAATGTACGCAGTGGGAGTGCCGGACGACCCCACCCGTTACGATCATCCGCTCACCATGCTGTACCTTGACGGAAATCGCCTCACCTTGATCCACTACTGCGACGCTGGGAATCGACCGCGGATGGTGGCCAGGACTTCGCCGGACGGCAAGGCCGTGGAATTCGATTTTGTCGATATTTCCGGTGGCACGCAACGCGGACACATGCACCACGCCGTGTTCACCTTGATTGACGCAAACCACCACACCGAGGACTGGACTTACATGATGCCTGGGGACAAGCCAGTCCACGCGCACTTTGACCTGCAAAGGAAGAACTGAGGCGTGCAGTATCGGTGGTAAGGTCTGGCAAGGACCTTTCTGGAAAACCTGATGGACCGCGAGTGGAACGACAATCAGCCGATTTACCGCCAGCTTCGCGACCGCGTCGTCGCGATGATACTCGACGGAGTTCTTAAGGAAGGCGATCCGCTGCCCTCCGTGCGCAATGTCGCGGCCGAATATCGGGTCAATCCGCTCACGGTTCTGAAGGGCTATCAGCAACTGGTGGACGAGGGTTTGGTCGAGACGAGACGCGGCCTCGGCATGTTCATCAATGCCGGCGCACGCAGTTTGTTGCTGCGGGGCGAACGGCAGAAGTTTCTTGGCGAAGAATGGCCCAGGGTCTACGCAACCATTCAGCGGCTCGGCCTGAGGGCGGAAGAACTCCTGGACGGCGCAACCTACCGGTCGAAGTCGAAAGCCCAAGAGAAAGAGAAAGAGGAGGAGCGATGAAGCTATGGCATGCATAGAAGCCCGTGGTCTCCGCAAGGCCTTCGGCACAACCATCGCGCTGGACGGCGTCAATTTGCGTGTCGAAGAGGGCCGCATCCTCGGCATTATCGGTCCCAACGGCGCAGGCAAGACCACCGCGCTCAACGCGATTCTCGGTCTTACTCCATATGAGGGCGAACTGAACGTGCTCGGACGCAACCCCTGGACCGAGCGCGATCAGCTCATGCGGGATGTCTCGTTCATTGCCGATGTTGCCGTGCTGCCGCGCTGGATTCGGGTTTCGCAGGTGCTCGACTACGTTGCCGGCGTGCATCCGCGATTCGATCGCGCGAAGGCGGAAGGTTTTCTTGCAAAGACCGACATCCGGAGCATCAGCAAGGTCAGGGAATTGTCGAAGGGCATGGTGACGCAACTGCACCTCGCTCTGGTCATGGCCATCGACGCGAGATTGCTGGTGCTCGACGAGCCGACGCTTGGCCTCGACATCCTGTATCGCAAGCAGTTCTACGATTCCCTGCTGAACGACTACTTCGATCGCAGCCGCACCATCGTCGTCACTACACATCAGGTTGAAGACGTCCAGCACGTCATCACCGATCTCATGTTCATCAAGCGCGGCCGCGTCGTACTCGATTGCAGCATGGAAGAATTCGAATCGCGCTATCTGGAAGTGACACTGCATCCGGAGCATGTCGCTGCAGCACGGGCGCTCAAGCCGATTTACGAGCGCCAGGTGTTCGGTCGCAGCATCCTGCTGTTCGATGGTGTCGATCGTCAGCAACTCGCTGCACTAGGCGACGTACGCACGCCCAGCATCGCCGACTTGTTCGTTGCCGTGATGGGGCAATCGGGTCGGCCAGGCACAAGGAGCAGCTAGATGAATACTCAATCGAATGCTATGCCCGAGTCCTTCGACTCGCAAGGAATCGCGCCCGTGGCCATGTCTGCGACTCGGCCAATGTACTGGTCAGTGAGGCGCGAATTGTGGGAGAACCGTTCCATCTATATCGCGCCGCTGGCCGCTGCCGCTGTTTTTCTGTTCGGCTTCGTGGTCAACATGGTGACTCTGCGGCGCCGCATTCACGGCGTATGGCCTCCGGACCCAGCGCAACAGCACCATGTGCTCGCTACGCGGTACGAATTGGCGGCGGCCCTGATCATGGGGACCGCCCTTATCGTGGGAATTTTCTACTCTCTCGATGCGCTGTACGGAGAGCGCCGCGACCGCAGCATTCTCTTCTGGAAGTCGTTGCCGGTTTCCGATCTCACCACCGTGCTCTCGAAGATCACCATTCCCCTCGTGATTCTGCCGCTTCTCAGTTTCGCCATCACCGTTGCGACGCAGTTCATCATGTTGCTGCTGAGCAGCGCAATACTGGCGGGGAGCGGCGTGAACATAGGGACGCTATGGGCAGAAGCATCGTTCTTTCACGTGTCACTGGTGCTGCTGTATCACCTTCTCACGGTGCACGGTGTCTGGTACGCGCCACTCTACGGCTGGCTGCTGTTGGTGTCGGCATTAGCGCCGCGCGCGCCGTTTATATGGGCTTTCTTGCCTCCGTTCGTGATCTGCGGAGTGGAAAAGATTGCGTTCAACACTTCGCATTTCCTGGCGCTGCTGCAGTACCGCCTGCTGGGGCCGGGGGGTGCAATGGCGCCGGACAACCACCCGAAGGATTTTATGGCAACACTGATTCCCGAGCATTTTTTCAGCACGCCTGGTCTGTGGACCGGGCTGGTAGTGGCTGCGGTATTTCTTTTTGCAGCAGTGCGACTGCGCCGCTACCGCGGGCCGATCTAATTTTTGCGCATTTGCTTTTGTTTAATTGCAAGAGAGGAAGACTCGAGCACAGCTGTAACGACCAAGCGGATTTCAGAACGGTCGCCACTTTCTGTGGCCAGGATGGCTGGTGTGTTTCAGGCGCTCGAAGGCACGACGGCCACTTACGGACAAGTGATCGTTCTTGGCAAGCTCATTGTTCACGGCAATGCCGCGGTCACAGCGGCTAATATCTTCGGGCACAAGCCGTTGTTCTGGGTTGGGTTCGCATCTTCGGTCATCGGAGTTGTATGCCATCTCGCCTGGGCGCTTCTTCTCTATGAGTTGTTTAAGCCTGTGAACAGGCGCGTCTCGTTATTCGCGATGTTCGTCATGCTCGTGGGATGCGCGATTCAGGCTCTTACCAGTGTCTTGTATCTCGCACCGTTGCTCATTCTGGACGCCGGGAGTTCGTTGAGGGCATTTACGACGGAACAGTTGCAGGCGTTGGCGCTCATGTCTACCAGATTGAATGGTTACGCCTTCAATACCAACCTGGTGTTCTTCGGGCTCTGGTGCGCCCTGATCGGCTTCCTCATCTTCAGATCGACTTTCATGCCTTGGATTCTCGGTGTGCTGGTGGCAATTTCGGGCTTGGGCTGGATGATGTACCTCTCGCCGCCGATCGCCATACATCTCTTCATCCCCTACATCGCTGGCGCTTCTGCGATTGGTGAAATCCCGCTGCTTTTGTGGCTCCTCATCGTCGGCGTGAGCGATCAACGGTGGAGGGAGCAGGCCAGCACAGCCGGAGTTCGTGACTTACTAATTTAAGGAGCGCGGACAATGCGATTGCCAATATTAGTTCTTCACATCTGCGCCGGGATGTTGGGTTTGCTGTCTGGTGCCGCCACAATCTCGTTCCGCAAAGCTTCCCGCCAGCATATCCTCGCTGGAAACGTATTTGTCATATCCATGATGGGCATGTCCACGGCCGGAGCATACCTAGCTTTCATGAAACACCAAATGAACAATGTTTTCGGTGGCGTCCTGGCGTTTTATCTTGTGACAACGGCATGGGCGACCGCGCGGCGCAGAGACGGGGAAACTGGCATCTTCGATTGGGGCGCGCTTCTGGTTGCATTGGCAGTTGGAGGTTCCATCGTGACTTATGGGTTCGAAGCCGCAAAGAGACCAACGCACTCCATAGGTGGAGTTCCCGCTGGGATGTTCTTTTTCCTTGGTTCCGTGGCTCTGCTCTCTGCCGCGGGAGATGTTCGAATGCTCGTGCGCGGCGGGGTTTTCGGTGTACGTCGAATCGCGCGACATCTTTGGCGCATGTGCTTTTCGCTGTTCATCGCCACAGGGTCCTTCTTCCTGGGACAGCAACAAGTATTCCCCCACTGGCTACGCAAAACAAACGTACTTTTTATCCCAGCGATCCTGCCACTGATATTGCTGATTTTCTGGTTGAGCCGTGTTTTGTTCACAGATGCGTTCAAGAGAACTGCCTCACGCTATGGAACACATGAAGATCGCACGGCGCTTCGCGAGCAATCACTACCTGGGTGAGCAAAGGTTGTAAATCTGGGAGAAACAGAAATGACAGACCACACGGTCAATTCATCGCCAAAGCTTTGCGCAAGAATCGGCGGCGCGCTGTACCTGATCATCATCGTCATTGGCCTGTTCGGCGAGGCATTCGTTCGGGACAGGCTGATCGTATCGGGCGATGCAGCGGCTACCGCCGCCAACATCATGTCGCACGAATCGCTGTGGCGCTTCCATATTGCTGCCGAACTGTTCCTGCTGATTTGCGCTGTCGCCCTGCTGCTGATCTTGTATGCCTTGCTGAGACCAGTCAGCCGAGATCTCGCTTTGCTGGCGGTATTCATCAATCTCGTATCAATCGGCATCGAAGCCGCGACTACGATGTATCTCCTTCAGGCGTTGTTTCCGCTGGGGAATGCCGGATACCTCAAAGCATTTACCCGGGAGCAGCTCTACGCCATGGCGAGCCTGTCGCTAAAATCGCATGGCTATGGCTTTAGCGTGAGCCTGCTCTTCTTCGGCTGTTTCTGCCTCATTGTCGGATACCTGATCTTCAGGTCGGGTTATCTTCCAAAGACTATTGGCGTTCTGATGCAGATCGCCGGTTTGAGCTATCTGACGAATAGCTTCGCGCTCATTCTGTCCCCCGCCTTCGCAAATCGGTTATTCCCCGCCATTCTTCTTCCTGCCTTTGTTGGGGAGGCATCACTCTGCCTTTGGCTTCTTGTGAAGGGCGTGAATGTTCCGAAGTGGCAGGAGCAAGTAAGTGTGGGGCGATTTAGCGGAGCGTAACCCGCCATCGGGCCGTGCGACTCGAGTAGCGAGGACGTGATATGCCACCATCGTCCTTCCCGAATCAGGGGCAATCCGTAAGTAATCGGCAAGGCCGCAATTTCAGGGTTGCCGTCGATCCCGAAGAACGTGTCCCAGCGATGAACCACGTTTCACCCGCCGCCTTCGAACGGGATTCGGTCTTCGCGGAGTCAGCAAAGAGTGCACGAGGGTGTCGGCCAGCCAGTCCTAGTATTTCTGAGAAGACCACCCACGCTCGCGCACAGGATTAGCGTTCATGCTGCTGGCAGTCTTCCCGGCAAACATCCATGCAGCTCGAGAGCGCCTGACGATTGCAGGCCGGCCTGTGGAGGCGTTGCTACCTCGAGCACTCCTACAAATCGTGCCCTTGGCAGCGACGATCGCGGTTTTTGTTGCTGGTAAGGAGTGAAGCCAGGTGCCGGCTCACCTTTACCCATTCTAAGAGACTTTTCGATAGTTGAAACTTTTCAACACACGCGTAGCAATGTGGAACGCTGCACCATGAGGCGTTCGAGATCATTCGCCATAAACTTTAGCCGTTTCTCAAGTGCCGCCTCGCTACTACCGACATTCAGAAGACCTCCTCAGTCGTCAATTGACCGGTAGACCGAGGTCCAGAAATCCAGACAGACATCCGGAGGACTGGGAGAGTCCACATGCGTTGGGTCATCAGAATGCCGACGAGTTCCTCCTTGGGGTCCGCACGCCAGGAAGTCCCCAAACCCCGTCCCAGCCAAACGTTCCGACGCATCCCGCCACGTCGACTCGCCGGGTGACGACGGACACACCAAACCCCCAGCCGTGGTCGTCAAAATAGCCGGAAACTAAACCAGAGACCGCCTTCTGCTCGGACGTCAGCTGATCCGTCGTCATGACCTCGACGGAAGGTCTGGACAGAACGCGCACGCTGCCAAGCTTGCCCTTGTTCAGCATCATCTCCCCGAAGCCAAATAGTCGTCGATGGTCGAGGCCCGACCGCCCCCCAAAAGACAACCATGTGGCTACGCGGCGTGTCGCCCACCGAAATAAGTTGTCTCAGGAACTGGAGCA
>QIAR01000292.1 GCA_003225595.1 Acidobacteriota bacterium
TGTGGATCGTGCTGGTGGCCTTGTCGAGGCTTCCGTTCACTTTGACTTGTTTGCCCTCGAACTGTTTGGCCTTGTCCTGATCATCGAGTTGATACGTCATGCTGCCAACTTGGAGCACATACTTGTCGCCAGATTTCACTACGGTTCCGGAAAACGAATTAGACTCCTGGCTTGGGGCTTGCGCGGACGACCCCTGTGCTGGCGCGGATGGCCGTTGCTGTGCGCTCGAACTGGGCTGAGCGGATTGATCCTGCTGAGCAAAAGCCGCAGGGAGCAGCGTTGCCATCAAGACCAACATAGCCAAAATACTGATCACTCTCTTCATTTGACCTCCTCCAATCGATGTTTGAATTGACGAATAAGGGTTCGAGATACTCTCAGCAACCGGCATGCCAGCTCCTTGATCGGAACATATGGTATGCGGGCAGTTTTGGAACTCGACCGTAACAAATTTTCACCTTAGATGGTCTACAGGAACCACTGTATTAATCCTCTAGTTAACATATGACTAATTGATCGACGACGATCAGCGCTTTTCCTCTCGGGTACGAAGCCAGTCGATGAACATCTGTTCAATGGGCTTGTCGTAAGCCATCAAGACGTGGCGAACGGTGTGTGTCCGCTGACCAGGTGGCAGATTTCCTCGGCAAAGGTTCTTGACATGGTCGTCGGCACGTTCGAGAGATTGGGTCATGAAGATGACTTGCAGACTTGCCTGGCGAGCGATGTTCTCGGGATTCTCAATGTGACGCTTGAAAACCAGATTACGGAGACGGTCCATCTCCGCGTCAGCGCGCAATACCTCGACAGCTCGTTTCACATCGCGGCGGGAGAACGAGTCCCCCACATCGGTAAGCATTTTGAGGTCGCGGGTATCTTGCGGATCAGGACTGGAACCGGTGGACTGGGCGCTGTTGGCGAAGCTGAGGAGAAGATCCCGATGCGCTCCAGACTAATCATGAACTTCATTCAGGCGAGGAGCTCGCGAGCTTCGCTCTCGGGTACAAGCTGGGCATACAAAGGTTCCGGTGCGGGACTTTTGATACTGGCGGTACTCATGCTCGCATTCCTCCCGTGTGGAGTGGCAGCTCGGGGCCGCGCCCGTCTTCCCTGACGCTTATTCAGGTAAATGGACAAGGCCGAAGCATAGTTTGTTTCTTGAGAAATTTGGTTAATAGTATGTGAATTTTTATCCGCTCGATCAGAGCTTAGATTTGAGACGCAGCAAGCTGCGTCTCTAAGAAAAGCACGGCAGACATGACTCAGGCGGCATGCACTATAGGCAGCGTGAATAAGAACGTCGACCCGTGGTTGAGTTCGCTTTCGGCGCGGATAGTGCCGCCGTGAGCGAGCACGATGTGCTTGGCGATCGCCAGTCCCAAACCCGTGCCCCCGGATTCGCGCGAGCGGGCTTTATCCACACGATAGAAGCGCTCGAACAATCGGGACAGGTGCTCGAAGGGGATGCCCGGGCCAGAGTCGCGCACAAAGAACTCGACATCGCGCTCTAGAGGGCGCGCTCCCAGCACAATGCGGCGCCTAGTCCCGCCATACTTTAGGGCATTGTCGATCAAATTGGAAAAAACCTGGTGGATGGCTTCGCGATCGGCGCTGACCGGGGTTTGGGCAGAGTTTTCGACTAGAAATTCGATTCCCTGATTGCGGGCGATTTCCCGAAAACTCTGGGCCGCCTCTTCCAACAGTTCACCCGGCGCGACGGGTTGGATGTCGAAGGGCTGCTCGCCGGATTCCACACGCGCCAGCGTCAGCAGATCTTCTGTGAGGCGAGACATGCGGGTGGCGTTTTTGCGGATAATCTCCAGGAACTCGCGGGCGTGATTGCTTTCCGGCGCGCTGTCGAGAAGAGTTTCGGTATAGCCCTGGATGGAAGTCAGTGGCGTGCGCAGCTCATGGGAAACGTTGGCGATGAAGTCGCGGCGGGTCTTCTCCACGCGCTCCGTCTCCGTGAGATCGCGCAGCACGGCAACGGCGCCGCCACCAGGCATGGGCGCCGCAGTCACATCAAAAGTGCGTCCGGGAATAATGGAAGCGGCGCGCGCCGAAGTGACTCGCATTCCATCATTGGCGCCGCGGACTGCGGTGAGAAAATCCGGATCGCGAACAGTTTCAATGATGGGGGCGTGCAGGCGAGTGCGTTGCGGCACCAGCCGGTCCATGCCCCGGTTAGCCCATTGCACACGGCCATCGCGGCCGACGGCAATAACGGCATCCTGCATACTGTTTAGGAGAGTCTCAAGTTGACGCTGACTGGTTTGCAGCGCCGCGAAGCTTTCTTCGAGCATGCGCGCAGTTTTGTCGAGCGCAGCGGCCACCTGGCCGATTTCGTCGGCGGAAGTTTCAGCAATGCGGGCAGACAGGTCTCCAGCCGCGATTCGATCAGCAAACGCCACGATGCGGCGCAAGCGGCGGGCGCTGTACTGTGCGGCAATGCCCGCAATCAACATCGCGATCAGGAAAGCAAGTGCCGAACTCACCAGGAGTGTGCGGCTCACGCGCCGGGTAGCTGCCTCTACGTCCGAGAGAGGATAGGCCAGGCGAACCGCGCCTCCGGAGACGGGTGCGGCGACATACAGAAAGGGAATCCCCAAAGTGTGGCTGCGGCGCTCGTCCGAACCGAGAGTGCCTTGAAGCGCGGCAATGAATTCCTTGCGGCGGGCGTGGTTCTCCATCAAGGATGCGTCAGCTTCGGAATCGGCTAGCACCTTGCCAGTAGGGTCAATGATGGTGGCGCGAGCGCCGGCGGCTTGACCTTCCTGAGCGGCGATGTCCTGCAAAGAATGGGTGCGATCGGTATCCACGCGATGAGCGAACAGCACGGTCTTTTGGTTGAGGTTGCGCTCAATCTCTTGGCGTAGAGAGCCTTCCCAAGCTCTGCGGACTAGGAAATCAATGGTCACTGTCGTCCCCGCGATTACGAGCACGAAAGCAGCGAGCAGTTTGAAAAAAATACGGCTCCTCACTTGGGAACCTCGAAGCGGTAGCCTGCGCCTCTCACGGTCTTGAGGTAGCGCGGATTCTCCGGGTCAGGCTCAATCTTTTCGCGGATGCGGCGTACGTAGACGTCCACGGAACGGGGCGTGACGTAGGAGGTGTCGCGCCACACTGAGTCCAAGAGCTGGTC
Organism: Acidobacteriota bacterium; assembly: GCA_003225595.1. Taxonomy (GTDB): domain Bacteria; phylum Acidobacteriota; class Terriglobia; order Terriglobales; family Acidobacteriaceae; genus Gp1-AA124. The sequence continues at coordinate 3,143 of QIAR01000292.1, forward strand.
GCGGGTGAAGACCCGGCCCACGTGGCGAGCGAAATAGTCGAGCAGGCGGAACTCGGTCGCTGTAGTGGTCACGAGCCGATCGCGGACGGTGAGCGTCATGGCACCGGGATCAATTTCGATTTCGCCCACGCGAATAGGAGCTGGCGAGAGAGGGCGTTCGAAGCGGCGCAGCACGGCTTTTACTCGCGCCACGAGTTCGCGCGGGCTGAAAGGCTTGGGAATGTAATCGTCGGCGCCGAGTTCGAGTCCCAGGACGCGGTCGGCTTCGCCGCTTTTTGCGGTGAGAAAAATGACTGGGATCATGGCCAGCGACTGCATCTGCCGGATCTGGCGGCAGAGCTCCAGCCCGTCTTTCCCCGGGACCATGATGTCAAGAATGAAGAGGGTGGGGCGCTGGCGCTCGGCGTCTGCGAGGACGCTGTTTCCCGTGGAATACACGCGGACGGAGAATCCGGCACCCTCTAGATGATGGCGTACCAGGCGAGAGATGTCAGGATCGTCCTCGACGACAAAGATGGTGGGCTTCACAGGTCGTATTGTAGCCGGGAGAGCTGAGATCGTCAGGCTTTGGATCAGAGTTTGGCAGCGTCGAGGCGCGTCTACCGAGTCAGCCTAGCTGGATTCAGCCTGTGACAGGCGAGGACGTCCGTCCCTATGGAGAGTCATCGAGTTACGCCCCCGCACGGGGAATATCGGTTCCGGCATGGCATCCAGATAGCCGGCCCGATGCTGGCAATACGGACCTAACGGATCGCGATCAGCAAGTTGGATGCGCGATCCAGTTGGAACTGCATACCAGGTGGGACTACCGTGGTGGCGCTGTATTCGGCAATTACGGCGGGTCCGGAATACTTTTTGCCTGGCTGGAGGTCATCGCGGGCGTAAATGGTGGTTTCAATCTTCCTGTCGCCGAAGCAGACCGGAGCCCGCTCGGAGCGCCGTGCTCGGCCTGCACGGGCGAGGGCGCTCCTTCTCGCATTGCTCGGAGCGAGATTGGCCTGTGGAGATCTCATCGTGGTGCGCAGACGCAGCGTGACCAGTTCGACTTCGCGTTCGGGTTGGCTGTAACCGTAACGGCGATGGTGCTCGCGATGGAAAGCATCCATCAGGTTACGAGTGAAAGGCACATTCAGCTCGTACCCCTGCCCGCGATAGCGGATATCCGCTGTGCGCTGGTACTGCAGAGCGCCGCGCCAGCTTTCGGACCGAAAATCTTTCTCGGCAGCCTTTCGCAGGGCGGAGAATTCCTTTTCCAGTTTGGTCATGGGTAACTTGTCTGAAACCCGCCAGAGGACGGTACGCGAGTGGTCCTTGACCACGTCGCTGACCAGGATGCCGAATGCAGAGAGCGCACCGGGCAGCGCAGGCACGATCACCCGTGGGATACCGAGCGATGCGGCCAGTTCACAGGCGTGCAGTCCGCCGGCGCCACCGAAGGCGACCAGCACAAACTCACGGGGATCGTAGCCGCGTTCGATCGAGACCACGCGAATGGCTTTTTCCATAGTTGCATTCACGACACGAACCACGCCCGCAGCGAATTGTTCGAGCTTAAGCGCCGATTGCTGGTTCCGCAGCCACTCACTAACCATTCGCAGGGTGCGCCCGAGATCCAGCGCGAATTCACCTCCAAGGAAGCGGTGCGGTTGCAGGCGCCCGAGGAGAAGGTTGGCGTCGGTGACCGTGGGCTGCGTACCGCAGCCATAGCAAATCGGGCCGGGATCAGCGCCGGCGGATTCCGGGCCGACCCGCAGAGCCCCGACGGTATCGAAGCGGGCAATGGAGCCGCCACCCGCTCCCACGGTATGAATGTCGAGCATAGGCACGCCAACGGGCAGGCCTGCAACTTCTGATTGGCTGCCAGTGCGGGTTTCGCGGTCCACCAGCGAAACATCTGTGGAAGTGCCGCCCATATCGAAAGAGATGATTCGCTCGAAGCCGCTGCGGCGGGCCACAGCAGCGGCGCCCACCACGCCACCGGCGGGTCCGGAGAGCAGAGTGCGCACCGGTTCGCGCGTGGCCGAAGCGAGAGCGGTGATGCCGCCACTTGACTGCATTACGAAAACGGTGGCGTTGTTATGGCCAGATCTTAGCCGCGAGTTCGATTGCAGCCAACGTCGGCTGCGGTACTCGAGATTCTCCAGGTAGTTCTGCATCACCGGTTGCAAGTACGCATTTACGACTACCGTGCTGGTTCGCTCGTACTCACGGAATTCGGGAAGGATCTGGTGCGAGACAGAGAGCGGCACTTTCAATTTCTTCAGCACTGCAGCAACCGTCCGTTCGTTGTCCGAATTTGCGAACGAGAAGAGGAGCGAAATGGCAACGGCTTCGGGATGATGCTCACGAACCCTTAGCACGAGCTCTTGCAGTTCTGCGGGCGCAACTGCCTGCAGGATGCGACCTTGCCTGTCGGTACGCTCTTCCACTCCGAAGCGCAACTCGGCTGGGACAAGCGGTTCCACTCGATCGAAAAAGAAATCGTAGAGTTTGGGGCGAGCCTGGCGCCCAATCTCGATGGCGTCTTCGAAACCGGAGGTTGTGACCAGAGCCACGCGCGCACCTTTGCGCTGCAAGAGAGTATTGGTGCCGACAGTTGTACCGTTTAGTAGGACGAGGGAGCCGCGCAATCCGATCTTCTCCAGGGCTTCAACAATCGCTTGCGAGGGGTCCGCTGGAGTGGAGAAGACCTTGAGCATGCGGACGCGGCCATTGTCCACCCACACACAATCGGTGAAGGTACCGCCGGTATCGATGGCGATGCGAAGCTGTTGGACTGGAGAGCGGCGTCCCATGCGGTTAAACTGGAACGCTAGAGTACCATCGGGCACATGCTAATGCCCGCGCTGAGGCAGAAGGACGCGCTTATCCTAGCTTGGATGCTTCCTCAAAGGAGAAGCTGCGGGAGGCACCAAAGCTGCCTTGCCCGCGTCCGGCCGCGAACCAGTGGCCGACGCCTGGGGATTGACATAGCAGAACTCGTTCACCGAACGGGCGGGCGACGGCCCATGAAACGTCCTCCACACGATTCCGTTGACGAAGCGGATCACGCTTTG
>QIAR01000293.1 GCA_003225595.1 Acidobacteriota bacterium
CCCGGCCATTGTTTTGTCGATGATTGTGGGCATCTCTTCCTGCTAATCCCTTGCGCGGAGGGCGATGCTCACGGCTGCCAGAACAACGCTGAGAACACAAGCGCCTTGATTCAGAATAATCCTGCGCCTGTCACCAAGGGACCAACAACATCGACTCAACCGCGTCTGGCACGCAACGGGATCGTGGCTTCATGGCGTGCCCGATTGACGCGTCGGCATCACATTCCCGGTGTCGGAGCCTCACCACGGGATTAGTTGCTGCGGCTACCTGAATTATGCCGGGCCGAAACGGTGGTATTTCACATCACTAGCTAAGTCCGCCCCGGCTTCGTTCGGTGCAAGGTTTACCTAAAAATTCCACTTTCATCCCTTCGCGGGTGGGCAGACGCCCATGACCATTTTGTTAGGGGTTCTAAAGGAACGCAATGTGGGAAGTTGGGCGGATCAGATGCCTAAGAGCGGTAAGCAGACCGGCGCACCAAGACTGACGAAGATCATCTTTGCGTCAGCCGTGCCGCGCAAATCTGGGTGTCATTGGATCACGGACGACCGCACACAAAACGCACACAGAATATGACCTCCCCTGTCCTTTGTGACCTTTCTGACCATCATGGAATCAGTAAGTTATTGAAAACAAGGCACGGGGAATGGTTCAACTCCGTCCCTGGCCACCATACTTTCAATCGTTTAGCCCTGTCCCAAACCTTAATTCTGTTCCATTCTGTTCCAAAATTCCGATTCAGGCTTGCCGGAGTTTGCCTCGAATTCTCGGCAATTTCTTCAGTTTGATTGCGAACCTTGCTGAAACGAGAGCGATAGGTCCCCTACCAACGAATGGGGGTAACAGATTCCATGGCCAAAAACCGCCCGCTTTTGAATACGGCGCTCCTCATTCGAGCGCCGGAGGGACTCTAACCCTCCTGAACAACGCGCTGCTCAGCACACACTACGGCACAGTCCGACTTCTCCTGCACGCGGCGCCAGAACGCGACTTTTGCGAAGCGGCTATGGTGTTCCTTATTCTTATCTTTGTTGGCGTTGTTCCCGCCAGGCTGGGCCATCGTCAGCGCGCTGAACAGCACTAGGCTGCCCACAAGGCTCAGGGTAGTTCTGATTGCTTTACTCATAAAGCCTCCCGGTTTCGGGAATTGTGCGGTGGTTAATGGGGGCTCACAAGTGACGAAAGGGAATACTGAATCGGGGAATCGGGCAGGGTGGCGATTTCATGCTTCCTTGCTGACAGCTTTTCAAACCGCCATACACGTTGTTGCAACTACTTTGGGCGCACCTACCGGGCCGCTTATGACATAGCTTTAAGTGTGATCGAAGCGCCCGCGAGAGGACCGGCACCATCGAAATGATGCCGCTTGCGGCCACAATTTTTGCCCAAATTTCGGACTGATCGGGTGCTAACGCAGCTCGTTTTCTTCCTCGGTCAGTACGAAGGCGTCAATTTCGGTGCACACTGAGTTCCCAAATTGATGTGAAGCAATTATGGGAAAACCCACGATAGTCTCGCGTTTCTTTGCTTCGTCGCCAACCACGGTGACCTCAAAACCCAGAATCAAGTGGGGGCTTAGGCTTTGCGTGTCCACGATCATGTCTGCGCTATCGAGCCGTGGGAGAACGGCGTCGAGCCTGCAAATTTCCCAGCCGACCGTCCAGCATGCGACACGTCCGGTGATTAGCCCCGGAGGAGTGCGAAATAACTTCATAGGTTCCATGGTTGCTGTTGGCCCGCCGTCCCACTGGACATACCTTTTACCAATCTTGATGTGGTACTGACCAGAAGCGTGGTATGAACTGTGCGCGTCCCGGACACTACAATCGGAATAGATCACGTACACATCATGGCCGCTGATGCGTACGTCAAACGCTTTCACCAAGTTTCCGCTCGGAGTGCGAATTGCCACAACGCACTTATTTGATTCCGCCATCGGGATTTTCCTTCCGACGCCTTCTCACTCTGAACACACGCCTCAATCACCCGATCCGTTCGCGGGCTGACGGAAACGCGCTATCAATCCTCTGCATGATCCGCTCGGCAAAGATCACCGCATCCGCGATGATCGCATTCAGGCAGGGCTTCGTGCTTTGTGCTTTCCAACTGAGCCAGCTTCCGGGCGGCTAGGATTGAAGCCATGATCCCAATTACTGCCCGCGTCTGTGTTGAGAACCCAAGTATGGAAGAAGGATCAGGGATAGCGTTCGTCGCGAGCCCAACCACCTGGCCGCGAGCATTCACAGCAAAGGCTGCGCTCTCGTATCCTCCTTCCAAGATTCCGAGATCGGTGATCTTGCCGTGCTTCCAGCCGCGCGTCGGGGCAAAGGCAAATCCTAAGCGTGGAGCGAAGTTGTTCCGATCTGGTGGGTAAAGCGTGCTGATTACGTGGGGAGGCAACGCCAGATTCCGCGAGTACCTGCGTTCAAGATTGCTGCACGAATCCGAGCCGGCGGATCACCCAGCCCCTCCCTGCTTATTGCCGTCGTTGGGACTCCTCGATAACATCGCGAAAACAAGAATCCCCTTGTGATTTCGCCTGTCACGGAGTAGCTTACGCGACAGGCGAGTACTCTGGGCATTAACTGTAGTCTCTTCCGCCTTAGCAGGGATATCTGCGGTTGGTTTGCTTAATGTCTTGAGCGTTATTCGTCGGCCTGCAGGCTTTTAGACGACCCTTCGAGAACGTCTATCCGCCGTCGTTCCCTATGCGCTTTTCTCTCAATGGCTGCCCCTACTGCGGGAGCGATAAGATGCGTCCCTCTCGTGCCCGGAAGCTCCTGGGCAAATGGCTAACTGTTCTCTTGCCAATTCTGATAGTCAGATGTAAGGCATGTATGCGTCGCCACTACAGATTCGGGCGGGCGAAGTGCCAGGACACAATGCACGGATGAGCGAGTGATCAACTCATCCCTCTCCTCCTCGGTGAAGGTTGCTCCGCTGCCCAAGAATGAATACGATTTTGCCGTTTCCATGCAGCATCGGTTGAACACCCCAATACAAGTGCATTCGGTTGCAAAACCTTTCGGTATGCTTTGCCTGTTCAAAGTATTACCAAGGGCCACACAGCTCGCGTGAGGTGGGTATCCGCTTTACTCAGGTAGCCCCAATATGTAGTGTGCGGGATGACGGAAGAATACCGCGAAATCTGACGGAGTTGGAGGCGAGCTTCGGTGCCGAGGAGGCATGCCGGGCATATCTGGCGCTCGCCGGCGCTCAAGATGCAGCGGCAAACTCTTTTTTCTCCTCGCGCAGCAAGCTGTGGCCGTCGATCCCGTCCCTTATGATCGGATCGTTCACCTCCCAAGGGAAGACGAAGGCCAAACCACAATACATAGGGGCTGCCTTACCCACCTCGCGTGATTGTTCGATGTCCGCTGGTGGGCTAGCGAAACGGATTGGGTGCTTCGGGAAGGGGGTGCACTTTCAGAACGCCCTATGCATTGACTTGGCAGTTACTCTAGGACATGTACTTTCGATCTGCGCCCCATGTTATCGGAATGAGTCAAACCGTCAGGCTACGGGTTAAAGATTAACTGGGAGGTCCCTATGAAACGCATGATCAACCTTTCGTCCTCAGCAGTTGCCGTTGCCTTGTTTCTCGGCACGCCGGCTTTCGCACAGCGCGGCCATGGCATGGGCTCAAGCGGGAGTCATCCATCTAGCAGTCACGCGACCAGCTCTGCCAAGGGTAGTGAGCAGAGCGTGACCCAGAAGCTCACGGACAACACGAAATTGGCAGACAGGATCTCGAAGCTTACTGGAATGAATGCTACGTCTGCTTGCCAGGGCTTCAAGAATCTCGGTCAGTGCGTCGCTGCTGCCCACGTCGCCAAGAATCTCGATATCCCCGGCGGCTTTACGGCACTGAAAGACAAGATGCTGGGCATTTCGCCTAATGGAACTTCCACCGCGACGTCGAAGCCTATGAGCCTCGGGAAGGCCATCCAGGCGCTCGATCCGAGTGCAAATGTTAAGGCGGAAACCAAAAAGGCTAAGCAGCAGGCTGACCAGGACGTAAAAGACTCGGGAACCAGCTCGTAACAAGATTCAGATCGACCAACGGGTCTTGGCAGGTTTCGCAGAAGCGATGGAAAGAAGGCAGCAATCATCGCTGTCGGTTGGAGAATGCTGGCGCTTGGGGCGGTCGTCATTGTTGCAGCCGTGGTAGCCGGGGGACTGTTCTGGCGCTCACGGCAAGCGCGCCGCCTGACGGAAAAGGACACGATCGTGCTGGGGGATTTCGTCAATACCACCGGCGACCAAGTGTTCGATGATGCTCTGAAGCAGGGTTTGCGGGGGCAACTTTAGCAGTCGCCCTTCCTGAACATGCTCTCCGACCAGAAAGTGAGCGAAGAGTTACGCCTGATGGGGCGCCCAAAGGAGGAACGGCTGACGCAGGACGTAGCCCGCGAGGCGTGCCAGCGCGCAGGAGGCAAAGCGTTCTTGATGGGTTTCATCTCGAGCTTGGGCACGCATTACGTCATCGGTCTGAAGGCGTTGAACTGCAATACCGGAGAGGTGCTGGGCAGCGAGCAAGTGGAGGCGGACAGCCGGGAGCACGTGCTCAAGGCGCTGGACGAGTCGGCTACCAAGATGCGAGAAAAGCTGGGTGAGTCGCTGGCCACGATCCAAAAGTACGACGCGCCCGTGGAAGGAACAACGCCGTCCCTTGAGGCTCTGAAGGCCTACAGCCTGGGAATGAAGACCTGGCATTTCAAGGGTGAAGACGCTGCTCTTCCTTTCTTCCAGCGGGCGGTGGAGCTGGACCCAAAGTTTGCGATGTCCTTCGCGCGCATGGGGAACGTGTACATGCACATCCCCGGCGAAGATGCACTGGGACGTGAGAATCTGCGCAGAGCCTACGAGCTGCGGGGGAAAGTGACAGAGCGGGAGCGGATGTACATCGAGGCCCACTACTACGATAGCGTCACAGGAGAGCTGGAGAAGGCGGTCCGAGTGTACGAAGTGTGGCAGCAGACCTATCCGAGGGACATAGAACCCTACCAAAACCTGTCAGGCATCTACCCCCGCGTTCAGCAAGAATGAAAATGCGATGGAGGAGGCGCGCGAGGCACTGCGTCTGCAGCCGGACAACGAGGAAAACTATGCCAACCTCAGCGATTGCTATCTCTCTCTCGACCGTCTGGATGAGGCGGAAGCAGTGTTGAAACAGGCAGCGGATCGCAAGCTAGAGAGCGAGGACTTGCTTTCGTCGCGCTACGTCTTGGCTTTTCTAAAGGGCGATACGGGAGAAATGGAGCGGCTGGCAGCAACTGCTGCGAGTAAACCACTCATCGAAGACTTTTGGCGGCACCAAGCGTTTATGGAGGCTCGCCAGGGAAGGCTGAGGAACGCTCGGGAGCTCTTAACCCGACCGGGGTTTATCTGTCCTCATTGTTTGGGCCTGATCGAGGCACCTTTTGGCGATACGCAGCGGGCTCGTACAGACGCCGCTGCGGCGGTTGAAGTTGAGTGAGAACAAGACGGACCCTGCTTTTCCGGCAGAGGCGCTGGCACTGGCGTGGGCGGGTGATGTCGCGCCTGCAGAGGAACTAGCCCACGAGATGGACAAGAGCTTCCCGCTGAACACAGTGCTGCAGCGCTATTGGCTGCCCACGATCCGCGCGGCCGTGGCATTGCACCGCAAGAATGCGGATAAGGCAGTCGAGCTGCTAGGCGTCATGAGCCCCCATGAACTGGGCGCGCCGTGGCTAATCCCGGTCTACGTGCGCGGGCAGGCTTACCTGATGCAGGGCAACGGCAGGACCGCCGCCTCGGATTTCCAGATGATTATCGATCACCCTGGCCTCGTGCGGTTATCCGTCGTGGGCGTGCTGGCCCATCTTGGCTTGGCACGGGCCTACGCTCTCCAAGGTGACACCACGAAAGCCCGCGCCGCCTATCAAGACTTTCTTACCCTCTGGAAAGACGCCGACCCCGACATCCCCATTCTGAAGGAAGCCAAGGAGGAATACGCGAAGCTGCAATTGAGCACGGCTGTGACCCTCCCGCTGCATGACCGAGCTTCGCGTTGACTTGCTCCACCTTCACTCCTAACATGGCAGCGCATGATCGGGCAGACCATCTCGCACTACCGCGTCGTTGAAAAGCTGGGCGGCGGCGGCATGGGTGTGGTCTATAAGGCCGAAGACACCCGGCTCCATCGTTTCGTCGCTCTGAAATTCCTGCCCGAGGAGGTTGCCCGAGACTCTCAGGCTTTGGGCCGTTTCCAGCGTGAGGCGCAGGCGGCATCCGCGCTGAATCATCCCAACATCTGCACCATCCACGACGTCGGTGAGCAGGACGGTCGCGCCTTCATCGTCATGGAGTATGTTGACGGCGGACTCTTGACCAACAAGATCGCCGGCCGTCCGCTCGATCTGGATTCGCTGCTGCGGTTCGCAATTGAAATCGCCGATGCCCTGGACGCGGCCCACGCTGCTGGCATCATCCACCGCGACATAAAAACCGCGAACGTCATGATCACCAAGCGAGGCCAGGCCAAGGTCCTTGATTTTGGCCTCGCTAAAGTAAGTGGCGGCGACCAGAGCGCCGGAACTGGCCCCGACGATCCCACCTTTGTGGATAACCAACTGACCGTCGCAGGCGACACGCTGGGCACCATCGCCTACATGTCGCCCGAACAGATTGACGGCAAGCCCCTGGACGGACGCTCCGATCTGTTTTCCTTCGGGATCGTACTCTACGAGATGGCGACCGGACGGCTCGCGTTCGATAAGCCGACCAAGGGAGCAACGTACGGAGCCATCCTGCACGAGCAGCCGCCTCCTGTGGAGCAATTGAATTCAAACATTCCCGAGCGCTTGCAAGAAATCATTCACAAGGCCCTGGAGAAAGACCGCAACCTCCGTTATCAGAGTGCGGCCGAGATGCGCGCCGATCTGCTGCGGCTGAAGCGGGACAGCGAGAGCGGACGTATTTCGGCGACAGTCTCAGGGCCAGTAGCGGTGGCGGAAGTTCCTGCGCCGAGGCGTGGGAGGCGGCGGACGACGCTCAGAAAAATTGCGCTACCCATCCTGCTTGTCGCCTTGCTCGTCGTCCTTCTAGTCGGAGGCGGCCTCTACTATCGTTCTCATCGGCAAAGCGCGCGCTTGACCGAGAAGGACACCATCGTTCTCACTGATTTTGCCAACAGCACAGGCGATCCGGTGTTCGATGACACACTGAAGACTGCGCTCAGCGTTTCCCTGCGGCAATCGCCTTTCCTGAATGTGCTCCCCGACAACAAA
>QIAR01000294.1 GCA_003225595.1 Acidobacteriota bacterium
GTTGTGCCGTTGATTGAGCCAGCTTGACCGTTGAGTTCGCCACTCAATCTGCCGCCTGCACCGTCAAAGTTGGCGAAGTTGAAAACATTGTACGCGGAGAAACTGGGCTCGATGGAAAATCGCTCACGGATCTTGTAAACCCACGCCAATTTCATGTCGAGAGAGCGAAATGCACCCAAGCCTACTTCGCCAGCCGGAGCCAGCGGGATAGGTTGTTGGATCGCGTTTAGCTGACTGAGCTGCGATTGAGTAACCAAACCGGCATCCACTAACGCTTGACCGGCTGGGGTTGAGGTTCCTGCCAGGCTACCGTTATAGGCACTGAGCACCTTGTTCAGGTCGCCTGTCTTCACGCTCCGGCCGAAAGCTCCAGTGTTAGTTCCGGGCAGCGGGTCCCCGGTCTGTCCATCACCATCCACGTCCGTGCGGAAGATCTCCCCCGGGGATCCGGTCTGTGGCAAAGTCATGGTGCTGGGCAGAGCAGTCGAAAAGTGAGCACCGAAGCTCAGACGTAAGGCCAGCGGAAGATCAAAGACTCCACCGAAAGAGAACTGATGCGTACGATCCAGGCTTGTCGGTCCAGTGAAGCGGACTGGATTTCTTTGATCCAAAGCATTATTGATGAAGTCTCCGTCGTTGGCTTGGCTGATATAGCGCGACAACGCATACGAAACCTGCAGGTTCATATGCCTCGCTCCGGGAAACGGGGCTTTCACGTCCTGTTTGAGCGCCATCTGGAGCCCGTTATAAACGGAGCGGCCCGTGGGAAAAAGCATCTGCAAGAAGCCGACGTTCGGTTCAATACCTGCAAACGCGCACGGCGTAAGACAAGGCGAGCCTCCCGTTAGATCCACGGTCGAATCCAATCCGTTCGCTGCGAAGTCGCTGATGCTCGCCGTGGCGTTCGCACCCATATAACAGGCAATCCCAGCCGACGCGGTGGCCTGCGTCACTGGTCCACAACCACCGATCGTTGCGTTAATCGCGGCAACCGCATTTTCTATATTCAGAAAGCGCGAATCTCCTGTACGGTTGACATCGATAGACAGCAACGTGTGAGTCGCCACATTGCGCACGTAATCTGCGCTCAACACCATGCCCTGCCGGAGTTCTCGCTGCACCCCGAAGTTCATCTGCACGGATCGGGCACTGCGGTAATTCGGCGCAAACAAGGTAATGCCGTTGGCGTTAGAGGAGTCATAGAAGGCGTTCCCGATGAAAACACCATTGGTGGCCGGCCCTGCTGCTATCGTGGCTTGCTGGAACTGTCTTTGGTCCGCCGCTATCACGCTGGCAACATTGCCCACGGGCTGTCCACAGATCGACGAAGTGTCGATAGTTCCGGAACCATCTGGAAGAGGAATAGGAATAGGTGTATCCAGAAAACACCCCACACCGGTACCGAAGAACAGTCCACTTGGGAGCCGACCGGGTCGGTCAAACAGAACATTGTTGAAAACGGCATTCTCGTAGAACAGCCCGATGCCGCCTCGGAAAACCGTCTTTCCGTTCTTCGCTGGATCCCAAGCGATTCCTAACTGGGGCGCAAAATTCAGGTTGGGCTGATGGACACGGTTGCCCAAACCAGGCTGAATATTACTGAACGGCGCTGAGTTCAGTTCAGCTACTGGAGGGAGATCGCTGTCGGCCCGTCCGGTATCTCTCACGTAGCGCAATCCGTACGTTAGCGTAAAGTTTGGTTTGATTTTCCAGCTATCACCCACATACCAGGCGAAGCGGCTATCATACTCACCGCCTGCGGGCAGTCCGAATCCTGGCCGCTCGGTGAAAAATCCTAGCCCGTTACCCATGAGCAAGTTATCCACCGGATAGTTGAGCGGATTTGCCCTCCCGCCTGGGAAACACGGAGCTCCTGTCCCACAGGAATTGTCGGCGAAGGTTTTGTTGGCATCGGTAAATAGCGAGACTACCGAGGGGGAAATTCCAAAGAAAGCGGCAAATCCTCCGCCCAGAATCCGGTTGTAACTCACTCCGTAGCGCAGAATGTGGGACCGTAAGGTCTTGCTGCCATCGTACTTTAGCTGTTTGTCGCTTTGATAAGTTTTCTGTGGGGCGAGAAAGTTTGGCCCAGTACAGAGCGGCGATCCTTCCACGCAGAAAAAGTTCACACCCGGCGCAAACGACAGTGTGATTTCCGGAGCAGGGTTGAAGACGCTACTGCCGGTCACGGCATCCGCAATGCCATTCCTAAATTTCGTGTAAGCCCAGCGGATGCTGTGTGTGTAACTTCCGGTGTTGAAGTCTGTCCCGATCGCATGGACCGGCGCGTTGTTAACATTGGCGAAAGGTTCGTAGCTTGGGCTGCCGAAGGATGCCACGCTACGGTTTTGCTCGTAAGAGAATCTATAGAACAATCGCCAGCCCGGCCTGATTTGCCAGTCTAAACGCCCCAAGGTTTCTGTCTCTCGGAACGGGGCGGAAAAGCCGCCTGTTAACGCTGTGAACGGATCCGGTGCGGTCACGGGTGTAAAGGCATCCTGCTTAATATGTTCCGCATTGAGGAAGAAGAAGACTTTGTCCTTCCAGATCGGACCGCCAAAGCGTCCTCCGTAGTGATTGCGCTGGAAGGGAAGATCTTGGCCGCCGGGAAAGTTGGCGAAACCTGCGCGCTTATCGCGAAATAGGTAAAAGCCTTCCCCGTGCCAGTCGTTTGTGCCAGAACGGGTGACGATGTTGACCGCACCCGAGGACGTGAGCTCGGTTGAAAGGTCCAACGAGGACTGACTGATCTGAAACTCCTCGATGGCGCTGGGCGAGATATTCTGCGTCGTGGTTCCTACCGTCTCGTCGCTTATGTCGACACCATCGACCTCGATCCGTGCCGTGCGACCGAAACGTCCACCGAAAGAAATCGAGGAGAACCCATTCTTCGTGGGATCGAAGTTGGTGCCGTCCTGGATTTGGACACCCGGCTCGAGTTGGGCCAAGTCTAAAAAGTTTCTTCCATTAATCGGCAGTTGATCGATCTGCTGTGCCGTCAGTACCCCCTGCACGGTCGCCTGTTCGGTGTTGACACGAATCTGTGAGCCTTGTACCTCCACTACTTGGCTGGCTTCGCCAACCTGCAACTTCACGTTGCCCGGCGCGGTCACTCCGACTTGAACGCTCACAGGCAATTCCGTCGTACTGAAGCCCTTGGCTTCCACCCGCACCACGTAGTCCGCCGGAATCAAAGCTCCCGACGCATATGTTCCGGAGGAACTGGTACTCGTATTGATGACCTGTCCCGTCGCCTTATTGGTGATGGTGATTTGCGCTCCGTTCACGACGGCCCCACTTGGGTCGGTAATTGTTCCCTGGATGCTACCGGTCGAGATGGTCGTCTGAGCAGTAGAGGCTGCTGTGAACGCAAGGATGACGACGACCGCGAATATCGCCAGGCTAAATCCTGTGGCGATACGGCGACGGGAGTTCAGATTAAGCAACATCGTCCACCTTCCTTTCGAGTTTTCCACGCGAACTCTGACAGATAATGGCTGGAACTGAACGAAAACTGAACGGCGGTTTCAGGGGGTCCATTCTAGCGGCCAACTCGCCCGGATAAATGCACCTCTCCCTAATTTAGACTGCAACCAGGAATCCACCAGAAACACGACCTACCATTCATATCAAGTCTTTATTTATCATGTGCTTAAGAACAAGCTTCCCGCGCGAGCCTGGGGGAGGATGCCAAGTTCATCCCGAAGCCTGTATTTCTCCTACATAAAATTGTAGAGAAAGAGAAGTAGATCGAATGGAACCGTGGACAGACAGAAGCTTCGATGACTGAAGATAGACGGTTCTCATCGTTCAGCGTACAGGATTCCTACCAGGGCGACTTGGACGTGAAATACCCAGCGCGATGGCGTACTTTGTAGCCCGAAGCGGCGGGCGCTCCCATAATACTCACCTGGACACGGCGGAAGTCTGAATCGGACAATCTCTGGGAAGGGTAGTAGGCCAGCAAATACTGCGTACGCAGCTCGTCGCTGATCTGCTGGAAGGCGTTATCCAACTGAGGCAGCGAACTGGCGTAATAATACTTGCCTCCGGTGTCCCCGGAGATCTGCATGAGCGCATGTTCGCCGCCAGTGTCGCGTCCGGCACTGGCCTCAACCGGAACCACGATAATGCTGTATACGATGGCCTCGGCTTCCTGCGCAGTGCGCAACGCCTCTTTGTAATCGACCTTGCTCACCGTGTCACCGCCGTCCGTGATCGCGACCAGCACTTTTCTTCCTTGTCGTGATTCAAGCGCGCGCGACCCGAGATACAGCGCGTCATAAAGAGCCGTTGCCGCTCCCAAACGAATTCGATCGACACCACGATCGATCTTCTTGAGGTCGGAAGTGAACGGCACTACCTCGTCCACCACCTCGCTGAATTGGTAAATCGAGAGCGCGTCCACCGAGCGCAATATGGCATGGGCAAACCGGCGCGCGGATGTTAACTCCAAAGGTAAGTCCTTGCGCGTGCTGAGGCTCGTGTCGACGGCAAGCACGATCGAAAGCGGCAGAGCCGATTCCTTATTGAAAACGGCGATCTTCTGCTCCTTGCTGTCTTCGCGCAACTGGAAGTTTTCCTTCTTGAGATTTGTGATGGGTGCGCCGTGACCGTCGGTGACTGTGACGAACACGTTCACCAGCTTCACGTTTACCTTGACGGTAGTTTCGGGCTCCTGCGCGATGGCACCCGTGCACAGGGACAAAAGGAAGACAAAAACAGCCAGCTCATTCATAGAAGGCTGCTTCACTTAGATGCGGGTCGTGCGGATGGAGTGCCTTCGGCTCGGGGTATTTCTGCGGGAAAGGGTTCTCCGTCGGCCCAGACAGCGCCATCCTCGAAATACTCTTTCTTCCAGATGGGCACGGTCCGCTTGAGAGTGTCGATTAACCGACGGCACGCCTCGAAAGCCGCAGCGCGGTGAGCCGATGCCACGACAATCAGCACGCTGGTTTCGCCAATTTCCAGGCGCCCCAGGCGGTGCACGATGGCGACATCGCGTATCTGGAACTCGACCAATGCCTGCTCGGCGAGCTCTTCCATCTGCTTCAGTGCCATCGCCTCGTAGGCTTCGTAATCCAGATACAGAGTGCGGCGTCCGCCGCTGTTATTGCGCACCACACCCTCAAAAATTACTGCGGCTCCATCTTCCGGGCGTTTGATGCCATCGAGTACGGATTGTGTGTTGATTTTTTCGCGGACAATAGCAGCGTGCGCCGAGGCTGAAAAGCCTCCGCTCACCGGCGGTAGTAACGCGATTTCATCGTTCGTTTTAAGCTTCACATCCGGACCGCTGTATTCCTGGTTGACCGAGAGCGCAATCGAAGGCAGGAGATTCTTGAGCCGCGGAATACGTTTTTCATAGTGCGTGAGAAGATCGCCCAGAGTGGCGCTTTCGGGCAGGCTCAGACTTTCGCTGTTTTGACCAACTACATCCTTGAGCATGCCGAAGAATAGAACGCGAACCTGCATCGTAGTTACCGGCCATAAGTCTCGAACACTTCGTGACCTGGCCCGTTAGGAGGCCAGCGAGCGCAGCCGGCCGCCACCAGCCTGCCAATCGAAGATCTGAACCAGACTCGCTTACTTTTCCTTAGTGGCCTTCCCTTCCATAACAGTTGAAAAATCGCCGGACTCTGGCGCCATTTCAAATTTGAAGGTATAAGAGGCCGGTGAGAGTTGCTTGACGGTGTATCGCCCTCTCATCACCTTGCCGCCCACTTTGTCTTCGTTGGTCCAGGTCCACGTGTCACCTTCGAGAGTACCTTTAGCAGCTTCAGCCTCGCCCATGCTGTTGAACCCGTGGTAGGTGTACACCTTCTCGTCGGATTTGTACCCAAATATAGCCAGACCATTTCCTTTGCCCATAGGGGTATTCTCATCCGAATGACTGACCAGGAAAAATCCGCCCGGCATCCATTCGTTGTGCTCGGTGGCGGTGAACTTGCCGCCCGGACCGAATGGGCTTGGTTTCATGTCGCCTTCCATAGTCCAGTTGCCGGCGAAATACTCCAATTTCTTGTGCTCAGGACCGGGCGTCGGCTTCTGGGGCGGGTTCTGAGCAAAACCAAACGTTGCGATGATCAGCATCGCAACCAAGATAGCTGCTGATGTCTTTCTCATGCGTGCATTCTCCTCTTCTCTGTCGAAGATCTTAGCTTTAGCCAGTAGCGTTGGTTACCGCGCCAGCATATTAGGCTCCGCTCGAAGGACGAGTCAATGCGTCCCTCTTCAAACCAGCGACGTGGATAGTGGTGTCAGAATAGCGTCTCTTTCGCCTTCTAGTCTCCGATACTCCACAGGTTGGGTGTGGACTGCTGAAATTTCAGCTTCCATTGGTCGCCCTGCTTTACCCAGATGGTGCTCAGGTGCTGGTAACGCGGCCCACCATCACGCACTATTTCGTTGTAAGTCACCACGGCCGCGCCATCGTTCAAGAGCAGGACCTTGAAATCATAGAGTCTCAGTTGCTTGATGTCTGCCATGCGCACGCCTTCTAGGACTTCGTCCCGGACGACCGGGTCGCCATTGGCGGCAATTTCTATGAAGTCCTCGCTGAGCGTGCGTTGGAAGAAATCCACATCTCTGTTCTTGTCCGCCTCTGCGAACTGTTGTGCGTGGCGGATGAGCTCCTGCTCGATCGGGCTGAGCTTCGCCTTCTGAGCCGGGTTGCTCTTTGGCGCTCCCGCGGTCTGCGGCCAGCAGACAGAAACACAAGTAAAAGACCACAAGAGACAAAATGCCAAGATGAACTTCTTCATGAATCCTCCCAAGAAACGTTGGGCTAATGAATTGGATTCCGTGGTTCTCAGCAAACTTAGCCGTTGCCTTGTATTTTCCGCGCCAACTCCGATCGCGGCACGGACACCTGCTCGCCGGTCTCAAGATTCTTGAGCGCGAACGCGTTCGCCTTCACTTCATTTTCGCCGATGATAAGGGCATAGCGCGCGCCCATCTTGCTGGCCGTTTCCAGCGATTTCTTGGGGCGGAAACTCTCGTCACCCAATTCTGCGACCAGATCATGGCGGCGTAACTCGTGCGCCAAGCGGGCGGCTTCACGGTTCATGCCTTCGCCGAGAGGCGCGATGTAGACGTCCGGCTTGCGAGCAACGGCATCGGCGGATTCTTTCAGTGACATCACCAGTCGATCTTCTCCGATAGCAAAGCCGATACCGGGCGCCTGCGGTCCGCCCAATGATTCAGAAAGGCCGTCGTAGCGGCCCCCGCCCAGGATCGCGTTCTGCGCGCCCAGTGCGCCGTGCGTGAACTCGAACGCTGTGCGCGTGTAATAGTCGAGTCCGCGCACCAGACGGTCGTTGAGCGTAAATGGGATGCCGATTACCTTCAGGATCTCCTGCACTTCAGTGAAATGTTTGCGGCAGCCTTCGTCGAGGAATTGGCTGATGCGCGGCAGTTTGTCGATGATCGGCTGGTCCGCGGGGACTTTGCAATCGAAGACTCGCAAGGGATTGTTGACGGC
>QIAR01000295.1 GCA_003225595.1 Acidobacteriota bacterium
AGCTGACGAGGCTGTTGCTGAACTAGAAACAATGGCAAGCGACAGCCCCAGCTCTGCCATACAGCATGCCTTTAATGGTGCGAAAGGTGCGGTTCTTGTGTACGAAGGGAAATACGATCAGGCAGTCCCTCTTCTCGAACGAGATGACGACAATGCCTTCTCACTTTTCAGATTAGCCTATGCGAGCCAAAAAACTGTGAAGTCGCAACTGGCGCAGGCGCGCCTGGCCGCAGCTATGGCGTTCAACCAGCCTACACCGGAGCAGGCGTTCGTTGTCCCAGCGGTCGACCTAGACAAAGCAGAGCATCTTACTGCCGTGCGACGGTAAAACAGACACAGCGCGGTCGCCTGGCAACTCAAACCGGCGGGTCCGTTGTAAGGCGGCTTCCGGTCCAGTCAGCGGCGACATTTGGTCCACCACTGCACGCTCATCAGGTCCGTGGGAAAGCAACTCGCGAAACACTTGTCCTGATGCTGTCGATTGCATGACACCCAACGGCAAAAAGAGCCAGACGCGAGTCGAGAACGATGAATGATTCCCTAGTCGCGGGTGGCGATTACCCACGACCCACCGCCGAGGGGTAGGACCCGCGACGGACGTGTCCAACGGCCTTTTTCCCAGAACGCGACTTGTGAGAACGCTTACTTCAGTAATTTGCAACTGACCTGTAAGTAATCGACACTTGAGAAACCCATGTCACGTGATCGAGCGCGGCAGAGCTTAGGCCGCGAACCTGCGGCCTTTCTTCTTAGGCCAGCTATGCGGAATCGATTGATTGGCGCGCTGCCCTTGCTCATGCTAGCAATCGTCGTACTGGCGATAGCGGCTGTCGTCAGGTGGTGGACGAAGAAAGACTCGGGTTAGGCAAATACAACAAACCAGGTGGACGACGGATTTGGCTGGGCGCTGGTCGCAAAGGGAACGGGAGCAGCTATGAATATCGAGGACTTTCGTTCTCGCCAGCACCAACCGCCGGTACATACGGATGAGTTAGTCGTAACTCCTAGCGGGTCGGTGGGCTTGATCGGCATTTTTTACCGCACATGTTGTCCAAGGCACTCGAGTATGAAGGGGCGTGGATTTTTCGCTCGTCAGTGCGGTTAAGTGCAAAACTGAGGGCATCGCGATCAATTGGCAGGATCCGTCGGCATAACCCGTTGGTGATGTTCAACTTCACCGTACTGCGCAGCAGTTTCCATTTGGGCGCCGCTTGGGCTTCCGGCTTGCTCGTTGGCAATGCATCCCGCTCCAGATCGCGATGTAGGGCTTGGGGGCCCGATCATTGCTGGTTCGACGGAGGACGCCGCGGTCAGATGTCCAAAGCCAGAGTTCCGCATCCCCGCATAGGAGTTAGGTTATAAGAGTCCCCTTAGTGCGTTTTTCAGCTTGACTTCCAGATATTCCCAGCTACAATCCCTTCGTTCCCGCTAGAGACAAGTGGAATGAGCCTGTGTTGAGGCCCCCCAGCGTTTGTCCACGCTCCTATCACCAAGGCTTAAAGATTGCAGTGGTGAGGTAAGTAATCGCCGGTGTTCAACGCTTCCCCCCAGTTGAACCGGCTGGTCCCCCAAGTCTTCTCTGCGACTAGATCTGCATTAGTTTGAGGTCACACTTTGGAATCTGTAATCGCTCGCCGCCTGGCAGTAGTACTCGCCTGCCTCGTTCCCTCGAGTTTGCCTTGTGCCGTTGCCCAGACCGTGACGGTAACGCCGACCAGCTTGTCTTTCGGCAACCAGGTCCAGGGCACTTCGAGCTCCGTAAAGAAAGTCACACTCAAGAACGGTCAAAGCACAGCGATTACGATCAGCAGCATCACATCAAATCTGTCTGACTACACTCAGACGAACAACTGCCCCATAAGTCCTGCCACGCTACCCGCTGGCAGCAGCTGTACCATCTCCGTGACCTTCACTCCTGCCACTCTGGGCTCACTTACGGGCATACTGAGCGTTAACGACAACGCCGGCAACAGTCCGCAAAATGTGGTCCTCAGCGGGACGGGGATCGCAGCGGTCACGGCGACCCCTTCAAGCATCTCGTTCGGAAATCAGCCCATCGGCCGAAAAAGTTCGGCGTCTACGGTAACCGTCCAGAACAATCAGACCAAGAGCTTGACCATCACCAGCATCACAACCAACCTCGCGGATTACACCACTAGCACCACGTGTCCTCTACATTCGTCGAAAACCCTTGCTGCCGGCTCGAGTTGTACGATCTCTGTCTTTTTCACGCCAGCGGTCGCGGGTACGCGAAGCGGCACTCTTACGATCGCTGACAACGCGAGCGTCAGCCCGATGGTCAGTCTGACTGGCACTGGGATTGTGCCCGCCGCGGTCAGTACCGGTAGCCTGACCTTCGCGAGCCAGGCATTGGGAACGACCAGTGCGGCTCAGGAGGTGACTCTTACCGATAACCAGTCTTCCTCGTTGAAAATAACTAGCATCACTAGCACTGCGAGCGATTTCCCTTTCACCTCAAACTGTCCGCTCAGTCCCAGTACGCTTGCGGCGGGCGCCAGCTGCACCGCCTTCGTCACCTTCTCGCCCAAGTCGACTGGCTCCAGAACAGGCACGCTGAGCTTCAATGACAACGCCAGCAACAGTCCACAAGCCGTATTCTTGACCGGCACCGGGACGGCGGCCATTCTCGTTTCGATCGCTGTCAGCCCTCAAGCAGCTTCTGTCGCTCTCGGTAAAACGCAGCAGTTCACCGCGGCCGGAACATACACGGATGGGAGCACGCAGAATCTGACCAACTCGGTCACATGGAGTTCGTCTGCACCAGCCGTGGCCAGCGTCAGCAGTACCGGTTTGGCTACGGGAACTGGGACGGGCAGCGCGACCATTACGGCCACTTTGGGTCCCATCACCGGCTCTAGCACCCTGAGCGTGGCACAACCAACTCTGGTTTCCATTGCAATCACACCGGTGAATCCCTCGTTTGCCTTGGGAACCACTCAAAAACTCAACGCTACCGGAACTTTCACCGATGGCAGCACGCTTGATCTCACGACTACGGTGATTTGGAGCACCGCGAATCATGGCGTTGCTACGGTAGACAGTCAGGGACTCGCGACCAGCGTGACCGTGGGCAGCACGAGCGTGACGTCCACCTCAGGCTCGATTACCAGCTCTACCACGCTGAACGTCACTCCCGCAGTATTGGTTTCGATTGCGGTCACTCCGGCGATTCCCAGCATTCCTCTGGGTACCACACAACAGTTCACCGCTACCGGTACGTTCACCGACGGGAGCACGCAAGACGTAACCAAGACCGTGCAGTGGAGTTCGGACACGGCCACGGTAGCCACGATCAATAATGTGGTGAACATACAGGGGCTGGCGACCAGTGTGGGCACGGGTTCGGCCATGATCACGGCCAGTTCGGGCTCGATCAGTGGCAGCACCAGCTTGACCGTAACGGCGGCAGTGCTGGTGTCGATTGCAGCCACGCCGACGAATCCTTCCGTCGCGCTCGGAACTACGCAGCAATTCACCGCCGCCGGCACATTCACTGACGGCAGCACGCAAGACCTAACGTCAAGGGTTACCTGGGCATCAGAGAGCGCCTCAACGGCTACGGTGAACAAAACGGGGCTGGCCACGAGCACGGGTATAGGGACGACGACCATCAGCGCGACCTCAGGAACGGTGACTGGCTCAACGGTTCTGACGGTCACCGTCGCCGCCCTAGTCTCGATTGCCATCAACCCACAATCGGCAACCATACCACTGGGCACGACGCAGCAGTTCACGGCGACCGGAACCTACACGGATGGGACAACACAGGACCTCACGCAGTCCGGGCACTGGAGTTCGACGGCGGGGAACGTAGCGACTATCAGCAACTCGGCGGACACGGCGGGCCTGGCGGGCTCGCTGGACACCGGCTCGACGACGATTGGCATCAGTTCAGGTTCGGAGAGCGCCTCGGCTTCGTTGACAGTGAATCTGGCGGCACTGGTGTCGATTGCCATCAGTCCGCAGGCGCCGACCATTCCTCTGGGCACGACGCAGCAATTCACCGCGACCGGCAGCTACACGGACGGCAGCACGCAGGACATGACCTCCGTAGTGACATGGAGTTCGTCGTCGGCGACGGTGGTCATCATCAGCAATGCTTCCGGCACGAATGGGTTGGCCACCAGCGCCGGGGAAGGTACGGCGAACATCACTGCCACCTCCGGTTCGGTCTCTACTTCGACCGTGATGACCGTCGGACAACCCGCGCTATCCTCTATTGCTGCTATGCCGGCTTCTACATCCATCGCTCTGGGAGTTGCCCAGCAATTCACGGCAGTGGCGACCTACAGTAACGGCTCCACTCAGGACATTACGCAATCAGCCAATTGGGCATCGTCAGTTCCGGGCGTCGCTACAGTCAATTCCACCGGGCTTGCAACTAGCCTCTCAGCCGGAAGCACGACCGTGTCGGCGAGTTCGGGCTCGGTAACCGGTTCAACTACTCTGATGGTCAACTCACCTGCCCCAGTATCGGTTGTCATTGCTCCCCTGAATCCGACTATTTCCGTCGGCTCACTGCAGCAGTTCAAGGCCACGCTGACTTACAGCGATGGCAGTTCGATGGACGTCACCAGCACGGTAACCTGGATTTCTTCTACTCCTGGCGTGGCAACGATCAATGCCAGCGGGCAGGCAAGCAGCCTCGCCGCCGGGTTGACAACAATCGAGGCGATGTGGGGATCAAACCTGTTGACGGCGACGACCACGCTAACGGCAAGACAGTGCGGGCCGCCGAGTTACGGCTGTTCGCGCAGCGATTTTGCAGTGAGCCAGGTTCCCAGCCCGGTCCCCAACATGGGCGGTACCATCGGGCTCAACACTATCGTTACGCCTTCGGATTTCAATGTCCCCATCCTGCGCGCGACGGATTCAACGACCAGCGGTGGACTCTCGTTTTCGGTTACGCCCACGGGCGCGGGGGCCGACAACATCTGGAACACTACTTCCACGATGCTGATTGTGACGTTTTCCACGCAAGGCCAGTTCGGTGTGCTGGGCTTCAACCCTGCAATCATGCAGAGCACGGGCTTGGTGCCGGGGTTCAAGGTGGGTGGCATGGTCACATTTAGTCGCGCCAACCCTAATGTGCTTTATCAGTTCTCTGGCACGCGGATTACCCGCTGGACGTTCAGCAACACCTCGAGTCCCCCGACTTCGAGTTTGGTTTACGACTTTACGAACTGCTCCGGCTTGCCTAATCCGCTGAATATCACGTGGCACGGCGACATGTTTGTTAACGCCGGCGACGCCGTCATTGGCACCACCTTTTCTACTACGGGCTCGCAGGGCACTGGCGTGTGGGCAGTCGCGTACAACTTCGCGCTCAATGCCTGCTCCGCCTACAACACGCAAACCGCGCAGGTGGTTGGCGATTGGGGAACGACTGGCCCGGCGAGTAACAATGCGAGTTACGCCATCCACGAAGGCTATATGTCGTTGGGCAGCTTCTTTGACATCTCGATCTCCACCTGCACGTCCGGGGACTGCGTAGGGGTATCGGGCCAACATTACTTTTGGCAGCCAGGCACGACCACGGTGAACCACTGCAGCACCAATTGCGGAGGCCATAGCGTCCCCGGCTACAACACGTGGCTCAACTTCACCAGCTTCCCCCAAGTCGGCGAGCGCCAATTTACCGCGCCGAATACCGTTAGATTCTGGCCGGGCACGCTGCCTTCGCCTTGCTGCACGCAGGTGCGCGAAGCTCACATGTCGTGGAACAACGACAACCCGAACGACACGGCGCCGTTCTTTGTCACGACCTCTACCACGCCGAATGCTCCCGCCACATTCAACACGCCTTTGATAAACGAAATCATTGGCTACATGCCGGATGGCACCTTGCG
>QIAR01000296.1 GCA_003225595.1 Acidobacteriota bacterium
ATTGGTCTTGAAACGCCGGGAGCTGCGCGTAATCCATGCATCAGCCAGCGTAGTGCCACCAGCCCCGACGTCAAGCGTCCTTGCAGTCGGGGTCGCAGTCCTAATGCCGACCTTCCCACGCGTGGGCGCTAGGATGACGTTGCCTGGGAGTCCTGATGAGTTGGTCCCGCTGCCGCCCGCTCCCGGCTGCAAAATAACCGAACTACCGTCGCCTGGAACGAAAGTTTGTGGATATACGACCTTGCCTCCGCCACCGCCAGTCATCAAGATCGCAGCACCGGTTCCACCTGTCGCGCGCGGGAGGTAGGGAAACAGGATGAACGAAGCAGTTCCCCCAATGCCAGATGTAAGCTGGAGTGCACCGCCCGCGCCAGCCGATCCGTATCCGCCCGACAGAAACTTGCCTCCGAATCCACCTGCAACTTTGAGAACCGTCGGGGCATTTTGAGCCGCTGATCCGCTCTGGCCGGTTACATCCAACCTAGCGGTAGGGCTGGCATTCCCGATCAATCGCCCTTCCTGAACATTTTCCCTGAGGACAGCGTGCGGGAAACGCTGCGTTACATGGGCCACTCGCCAAACGAGCAGGTCACAACCGCGATTGCGCGAGAGATTTGTGAGCGGCGCGGCATCAACAGCACGTGGTCGCGCATCGACTTGTCGAGATACATGCAATACAGCACCGGCGCGTCATACCCCGTTGCTGGAAAGTGGACCGCTTCGGACGCTCGCTCAAACACCTCGTCAACGCACTCGCTGACCTCGTTGCTTACGGCGTGGCCTTCGTCAGCCTCCGTGACAATCTCGATCTCTCTACCCCATCCGGCAGGCTCATGTTCCAGATCATCGGAGCTATGGCGGAATTCGAGCGTTCACTCATTCAAGAACGCGTCCGGGCGGGCCTACGCAACGCAAGGCTCAAAGGGAAGACGCTGGGCCGTCCGCGTCGAATTGTGAATGGTGACCAGATGGCAAAGCTGCGAGGACAGGGGGCAAGTTTCCGCGAGATTGCCAAGGCAGTTGGAGCTTCGCCCGGCACCGTTCGCACGCGTCTGCTGCGCGGATGATTTTAACGGTCGTCGCTTGATTTGAGGCGACGATCAAGTGCATTACCTCCGTGTAGCCCGTGACTCTACCCCAACGGCTGGTCAGGTTCGTCCCACAAATCTGGTCATATGCTGTCCAGCAGCATGCCTTCAGCCTCCACGTTTCCCAAACAAATTCTTTGTCGTTGGCGAGGCTGCGCCATCTCGTCCACAACGCCTTCCTGATTCTTCGGAACTGTGGTGATTTGCTGGCTCTGTCACGACAGTTCTATGGTCAATTTCGCCTCCGCACGGAGCCCTGGAGTTGTTGTATCACGTCAAAGCAGATATCGCTCCCCGTTCCGTGACGGTGTGGGACTGGCGGTCGGGTAGAAGATCCACAACTCGGCGCCACTCCAGATCGCATAGGATGCTGCCGTGGCTGTCCTTTGCACCGATTGAAGTGACTCGGGATGGCAGGTGGGGGTATTTGCTTCGGATTGGCTCGGGCTCTAGAATCAAACTTCTTTCCATGAAGCGAAAGCGCCGCCGCGAGTTCCAGAAGCAAGTAGCGGCTCGTTGTGCGGAGTTGCCGAACCACTCTGAGAAGAGCGCTGAGGCGCTAAACTGGCCGGGTGAGCAATTACGCTACCTCTGGCTCATCGGCATTGCCCTCATTGCACTCTGCACGGTCATCATATATGGGCAGACAGTCCGGGTTCCGCCCATCGACTACGAAGACCCCTTCTACCTGGCACACAGTCCGTATGTCCACGTGAGCGCTTCATTTTCCCGGCTCTCCGCCGTTTGGACAGAGCCTTACTTCGCGAACTTTCACCCGGTCACCACCACCACTTGGCTCATGGATCGTGCTCTGGCCGACAAGAGCCAGCCTTTCGATGGGCTGCCATTCCGCATCACGCATCTGCTCTATGCCGTGATCGGTGCGTCGCTGCTCATCCCGCTGTACCGCCGGCTCGGGATTTCCGCAATTCTCGCCATGCTCGGAGCCCTGGTGTTTGCAGTTCATCCGATCCATACCGAGGTGGTTGCCTGGCTCTCAGCGCGCAAGGATTTGGTGTCGCTGATCTTTATTATGTTGTCGTTTCTCGCGTGGCTGTGGGCGCTCGCTGCATCGACTGCGAGCCAGTGGAGGCTCCGGCACGCGCTCACCGTTCTCGTTGTTCTGCTCGCGGTCCTCTCCAAGCCGATCGCCGTGATCCTGCCGGCGCTGTTCGTCGCGTACGAATTTTGCTCTCGCCCCCACGCCGCCGTCACGAGTTGGCGCTGGACGGCACGGCATCGCCATCCGCTCCTGACCCGTGTGCTCGCGCTGACGCCGATCTTGTTCGTTGTGGGCGGCGTTTCCACGACGATCTTCCGCGCCCTGCTTCAGAGAGATCCGATGCACGGAGGCTGGTTGATCCTCGTACCGGTTGGCCTGTTGCTTTTACTAGCGCACGCGCCGTCCGCGGAGGAACTGGCGGCATTCCGGGCGGGAAGCAGCGCAGTAATGCGTGTGTTGGGTCCGCCATTCGTGATCCTCAGCGTAGTGTCTGGCGCTGGCTCCGCGTGGACTTTCTGGGCACAACAGCAGGTGGGCGCGATTAAAGGCGGCTTGACGCTGTTGCCCACGCTCAACCTCACGTTCGATGCCATGCTCGCCTACGCAGGAAAGGCGTTCGTGCCCGCCTACATGCGTGCTTCCTATACCTGGAGCGAATATCCGTACGTCAGCGTGAAAGGTCTTGTCGGAGCCGCTCTAGTGTGCGCAGCGGTGTGGACCGGCATGCGCTTGGCCGGTTCACCGGATCGCAATCGCCGACTCATTGCTTTCGGAATCTTCTGGTATCTCATCGCCTTGATTCCGGTATCGAACCTGATACCGACAAGTACTAAGATGGCTGACCGCTATTTGTTCGTGCCCACAGTCGGAGCCATCTTAGGTGTGCTCGCGCTGGCCGCCGCGTTGCTTCCTAAACGACGTCGCAAGCAGTTTGCGCTGTGCGCCACGTTTATGTTGGTCGCGGCCCTCTATACCGCATGGTCGTACAATCGCACCGAAGTCTGGTGCGGAAAGACCACCAAGTGGAACGGTCGTCTCCAGCCGGATCTGAGCCTGTGGACGGCTGCGGTAGAAACCGATCCTGAAAATACCTTTGCGCTCACGTTCTTGGGGTTGGCGTATCTCCGATTGAGTCCGGCGGAAGCTGACGCCGGGCTGGTGTATCTGAATCGCGCATTGCAGACTGGCGAAACCAACCAATCAAAGATTGCGGGTGACAATCGGCTCATCCTTTCGCCTGTGTACGAGGGCCTGGGCGATGGGTATCTCACTCAGGCATCCCAACTCAACGCCGACAAATTCGGCTCTGGCGTTTGGCAACAAAAGAAAGAGGCGTATGCCAACGCGGTGAAGTACTTTGGGTTGGCGTCCAAAGCACCGTCTGGCTTTGCGTCATCCGACGCGCGAGTTCTCAGCAGATTTGCCGAGGCGTGCGAAGGGCAAGCACAAATGGATGCGCAGGAACTTGCGGCCGCTGCGCCGGGGGAGCGCGAGTCCCTGATTCGTGAGCGGGATGAACTGCGCAGCAAGTCCGAAGATTCCATGCGCGACGCTCGGGAAATCCTGGCCGCCGGCAATGTGTCCTCGATCGATCCCAACTACCGAACCGTAATGATTGGGCAGGGCAACATCATTTTCGGCCGCGAGGTTGGTGCGTCGAATGAGGAGAAGGTTGACTACTATCGACAGGCACTGGTTCGCTACCAGGAGGCCGCCGCAGTTCTTCCGGATGACCCACGGCCGTTGTTATACGAGGGACTCTGCTACGAGCGCCTCACTGGCATCGCGCAATCTCCCGAGGAGAAGCACCAGCAGTTCGCTCTCGGGGAGGCAGCCTTGCGCAAAGCGCTCACGCTGAACGTTGATTCGCCGGACTACAACATAGCTCTGCCGTACAGGGCGCTAGCCTCACTCTATGCTCATGTGAACGATTTTCATTCCGTGCTGGATTCCCTTAAGAAGGCACAGCAAGCTGACCCAGCCGGCGCCGCGTCAACACAGCTGGTCCGCGAAATCCAAAGCGTAGAGCACTACCTCGTCGAGCAGGGGAAGAACCACTGACGTCACGTCGCACCTCGGCCCGGTACATCAGTAGAAGACTCGGGACATGCAAGCAAAATTTGCCAAACCAACACCGCTCGGCGCCGTGCACTAGCCGGTTCAACTGAGATGGACAAGGCTCAAAGGGGGCGTGGGAGCCAAGGCTCGGCCTCCCCGGTGTGGCGAAAACCCCTCCCTTCCTTTACCATGACGTCGCTCACAACATTTTTTCACGACCGCAGGCCAGCTGAATATGAACAAAACACTTGTCTACTTATCCCTGTCATCACTCGTTTTCGTACCGCTTGTTGCGGCGCAGAACTCGTCCGCAGGATCCCCCTCCAACCAACCAGTTCTGCCCTATACTCCGAGCCTGGACCTGACTTCCATGGACAAGTCCATTGATCCCTGCGTTGATCTCTATCATTACTCCTGTGGGGAATGGCAGAAGAAAAACCCGATCCCGCCCGACCAGACTTCATGGTCGGTCTACGGCAAGCTCTACCAGGACAACCTGAATTTCCTGCGCGGCATTTTGGAGCAGGCAGCGTTAGGCGGCAATCGACACGATGCCGTAACCCGCGAAATTGGTGACTTTTACGCGGCCTGCATGGATGAGGCTGGGGCGGAAAAGCGCGGACTCTCCGCTGTTCAGCCAGACCTCGATCGAGTCGCCCGGCTCAAGTCCACGAAAGAGATGGCGCCGCTCGTCGCCCCGCTTCAGCTTATGCACGGCGGGTCCATCCTCTTCGCGGCAGGCTCAACCCAGGACCCGGACAACTCCGAGCAGGTGATCGCGGAACTCGATCAGGGTGGACTCGGCCTTCCCGACCGGGACTATTACACCAACGATGATGCGAAGTCCAAAGAGACCCGCGAGCGTTATCTACAGCATATTCAAAAGGTCTTTGAGCTGATGGGCGACAGTTCGGACGCGGCAAAGAGAAACGCCAAAACCGTCATGCTCATGGAAACCGCTCTGGCCAAAGCTTCGCTTACCCGGGTCGAGCGCCGCGATCCCTACAAGCTGAAGCACAAGATGGAGGTTACCGAGCTGAAACAGCTGGCCCCGAATTTCGATTGGCAAATATATTACAGTGAGTCAAAGTATCCCGAATTTAAAATTCTCAACGTTGACACGCCTGATTTCTTCAAAGAAGTCAACGCACGTCTGGCGGCCGAGCCCATTGAAAACTGGAAGATATACCTGCGTTATCACGTGGTCGATTCCTCTTCCCCCTATCTTTCCTCGAATTTCGTGCAAGAGAATTTCGACTTCTACCGCAAGTATCTTCGCGGAGCAAAAGAGATGCAGCCGCGCTGGAAGCGTTGCGTGCGGTACACCGATAACAATTTGGGCGATGCGCTGGGGCAGGCATACGTCGCCAAGGTCTTCTCCCCCGAGCGGAAGCAAAGCACATCGGACATGGTGCGCCGCATTGAGGACGCCATGGAACAGCGCATCCGCCAGCTCGACTGGATGAGTCCCGAGACCAAGGAGCAGGCGCTCGCCAAGCTGCATGGCATTCGCAACAAAATTGGCTATCCCGACAAGTGGCGCGATTACAGCTCGGTGAGAATTGTCCGCGACGATTTCGCCGGCGATATCGAGCGTGCCGCCGAGTTTGAAAGTCACCGCCAGATCGACAAGATCGGCAAGCCCGTGGACCACGGCGAGTGGCGGATACCTCCAACCACCGTGGACGCCTACTACGATCCGCAAATGAACGACATCAACTTCCCCGCTGGCGTGCTCCAGCCACCTCTCTACGACGCCAAAATGGATGATGCTCCC
>QIAR01000279.1 GCA_003225595.1 Acidobacteriota bacterium
CTCAATTGCGACTTCAAACCTATCTTCCACTTGCCGAGTTTGGATTAGACGGAGTTTCAAGTAGGCCAGCCGCGTGCCATCGGGTGACCACTTCACTGCAGCGATTGCACTGCCATCATCTGTCGCGAAGAGCTTCTCAGGCTGCTCACTATTTGGTCCCATGAGCCACACTTCACGGTCACCCAAACTACCGGTATTGGTTGTAAAGGTGACCTTCGAGCCGTCCGGGGCAACCGACCATGCCGTAGCATCGTCACGAATTTTGCGCGGGGCTCCTCCAAAGGCAGAGACCACCCAGATGCTGGTGTGCTGCTCGATGCTTGCGTTGGCAAGAAAACGCGTCCCGTCCGGAAACCAGGGCCCAATCCACCATTCCGCTCCGCTATCCTCCAGTGCCTTCGGTTGCGGGATTGTGCGCATCTCCCCGGTCGCGGTCAGTTGCAAGTGGATTCCTTTTACATCCCGGTAGGCCAAGTATTTGCCGTCGGGAGAAATCGTGCCGTTTGCCACGGCGCTCTCACGGGAGTTGGCCGTGAGTTGTTCCTGCTTTAGCTCGCGTTCGGCAAGCGGTTTGTGAATTAGGAGCCTTACGACGAAAGTTGCGACCAGCAGAGTGGTAATCGCCAGCGCTGCAGACAGGGCAATCTTCCAGAGCTTTCTCCTGCTAGGTTTGGAAACCTCGACCACATCCACCGGAGCCGATGGCCGCAATGCGGTAGCAGCAGGAGAAAATGCCGATCCTGGCTCCGGCGCGATATGGGTATAACCGGTCGCAGCAACCCGCACCGTCTCTGTTTGTCGCTTAAGTCGCAGGAGATCCCCGCGAATTTCTGAAGCGTGCTGGTAGCGCAGATCGCGGTCCTTCTCCAGTGCCTTATGGACAACGAATTCCAATCCCGCGGGTAGCTCAGGATTGAGCTTCACCGGCACAGCGGGAGCGCCGTGGAGGATGGAATCGAAAACGGCAGCCGAGGTATCTCCGCGAAAAGGCAGCGACCCGGTGGCCATCTCGTAAAGTACGGCACCAAAGGAGAACAAATCGGTACGGCAATCAAGCTCCTGTCCCAATGCCTGTTCCGGCGACATGTATACGATCGTGCCCATGGCAGTGCCGGGACTGGTCAAGTCACGCGGCGCCTCAGTCGCCATGCTCTGCGTATTGTCCTCGTTGACTTCGCCGCTGCTGCTGCTGCGCAACTCGTCCTTCAGCGTCAGCTTCGCCAACCCGAAGTCGAGAATTTTGGCGTGGCCACGGTTGGTGATGAAAATGTTCGCCGGCTTTATGTCTCGATGGATAATGCCATGAGAATGCGCAGCATCTAAAGCTTCGGCAATTTCGATGCCCAGCTCAAGCAGTGTTTCCGTGTCGAGCGGGCGCCCCGAAATACGTTGCTTTAGGGTCATGCCCTCCAGGTACTCCATGGCAATGAAGCGCCTGCCTCGCGCCTCGCCGATCTCATAAATCGTGCAGATGTTGGGGTGATTGAGAGCAGAAGCGGCACGGGCCTCGCGTCGAAAGCGCTCCAAGACCCGCGGGTTATGGGCGACCAACTCAGGGAGA
Source organism: Acidobacteriota bacterium (assembly GCA_003225595.1). Classification (GTDB taxonomy): domain Bacteria; phylum Acidobacteriota; class Terriglobia; order Terriglobales; family Acidobacteriaceae; genus Gp1-AA124. The sequence goes on from QIAR01000279.1 coordinate 1,562, forward strand.
AACTTCAGCGCGACGAAGCGGCCGAGGTCAGTGTCTTCGGCCTTGTAGACCACACCCATCCCGCCGCCGCCCAGCTTCTCGACGATGCGGTAGTGCGAGATGGTCCGGCCGATCATGGGAAAGACGCCGCCGATGGGCATGTTAGGCCCGCATCCATTAGCATAGTCAATTCAGCTCCCCAGAGGTCACCATAACGGCAATCCCGGAAGCACATGATCCGCACGCAGACATTTCATTTAGCGCGTCACCAGCCAGTCCATGGCTTCCTCCCGTGTCTTGAACCTAGGAAATTCTCGCCGGGAAAAAGTCTTGAGAGCATCATAGAACACCTGAGGCAGACTATCAGCTCCCACAAGCGCCTCGCGGCTCACGTGAGGGCGGTCGAAGACTGCAACTTCTTTGATCCGAGTGACGGCATCGCGGCTGAATTGCGCACCATTGAGGTCGCTGAGAGTGCGAACTGAGTTGATGGGTTGTGTGGTCACGATGCGCTGGACCTCGTTAACCGACTGGATCACTTCTTGCGCTGTACAGTTGGTCAGGTCCAGGAAAAGGATCTGCTTGCCTTGGTGAGTGATCCAGCGGACGCGATCCATACGCCGCCCCTTTTCCACAGGCCGCACTCAAAACTGTCCAAAGGGATGATTCCAGCAGCATATACACCTCGAACAGGGTCTACTTCCAGAGCTTCTTAGGGATAGTGGTAGGCGCGGAAGAGCGGCGCTTCAGCGCCGCGTTAGGTAGGCTCCTGGAGACGAGCTTTAGCGCCGGTTGGTCACAGGGCTGGTTCTCTCTGACGTGAGAAACGTTTCTCCTGCGTTCTGCTTTTCGAATGCTCCCCAGGGCGGGGATGCGACATGCCACGAAAAAGTTGCATTTCCACCTGTGGAAGAAGTAAGATGCTGCTGGACGCTGCTGTGGGCGTTCATTCTCGTACCGCCCTTTCTTCCAGGTTCGAAAGCTTTACCAATTGGCAAGGTGGACTCGTCCGCCTCTAACCCAGGTTCGGAGAGACCGACATGTCGTGGTACGCATATTGCCTCACTGAGCATCAGACCCTACCTAATGGCACTCGCGCTCGACGCCCTTTTTTGCTGGATGGAATTCAAGGCGTCAACGGTGCTTCCGTACTAGGCTATCCCAGCGGAGAATTTGCCGTGATCGTCAGTGATTACGAACGAAATGGCGCCAAGCTGGATGAAAAATCCGTCCTGGAGCACGCTCGAGTGGTGAGCGTCTGCTTTCGTTCGGGGACGGTCCTGCCCTTCCGTTTCGGAACGATCTTCGATACGGACGACGCTTTGCGGCAGGCGGTGCGCTGTAATCGCCGCACCTTCGGCCAGAGCGTGGCCAAGCTGCGGGGCAAATCCGAGATGCATCTCAAATTGGTCGTGCGGGACGGTTCACTGCGCCGGGCCATGATGGATGTGCAACTGCCAGATACCGTCGGCGGCGAATATCTCATTAAACTTCGAGAGAAGGCGTCGCGGGAGCGAGAACGCCAGACCAAAGCCCGTGCGCTTTCCGTCCAAGTCCACAAGCTCTTCAACCCCCTGGACGAGGAAGTTAGCTGTAAGAAGGTAGCCTCGGACGGGATGCTGATCGACATTGCCCACCTGATTGATTCCAAGTCTGTGGAAAAATATCAAAACCGGTATACCACCGCAGCAAAACAATTGAAGAACTGCGAGCTGGTTATAAGCGGCCCCTGGCCACCCTACCATTTCCTGCCTGGCAAGCTGCGCACGGTCGCGGGCAACAGCTAGGTCGAGCCCGAGCACTCGAGATACCGGTTGTTGGCCGGCAGGGCACATTCTTGGAAGGGTTTTTCAGAAGCCTGAAGCAGCGACCTGCACGGAATGTGCATCATTCTGCAGTTAATTTCCCTTGGCGAGAGCACTGCAAACGGTGCAATCGCAGTGCAAATATCTTGTAAGAACTTCGGCCTCAGAGACTTAGGTTGTGGACGGCACAGCGCCCGGCGAGGACCGGCTTTGGCTGCGCAAGTGCACCGTTGGTGGTCAACTAAAGAGGCCGCAAACAGAAGAAATGCTGTTCACTCTCTTCCATGGTTCTCGACAAATTCCCGCTTACCCGTTCTGTTGCCGGAACGGCACCTTGCATCGCCTACCCTGACTTTCCCTCCTAACCCTTGCCTCTTTGAAATGGTGGCCCCAGAAATGGGGCCGCTTTTTTGGCATGCCCTGGGGCGGCGCCCGTACGCTTGCCCCCTGCGAGAGCGCGGTGCGGGAGCGGGAGAGACGACCTTGCCGACGCCGCCGAAGAAAAAACTGGTGTACTATCCACCCCCGAAGTTGGTCAAGGTACAATCCTCCCGGCCAGAAGCCTTAACCAAGGACGCCTTTCCCATCCACATGCGCATTCCGATAGCTGTCTTCCTTCCTGGGCTGCTCTTGATTGGATTGATGAACCTAATTGGCTTGGTGATCTCCGCCGCTTCGGTTCGGGCTCAGGTCACTAGTCAGGTCGGCACTCCGAACAAGCCGCAACTGGCGGATCAGCCTGCGTCCGCGAAGGAAGCGCAGTCGTCTTTCTCGCCGCAACTGCTGCGGGAGCTGACAGCGATCCGCGATGCGGCGCTTACGGATGACTACACCTACCAGCAAGTCGCATATCTCAGCGACAACATCGGGCCAAGGATGAGCGGGTCACCACAATCGCAAAGGGCGGTAGAGTATGTCGCGGATGAGTTGCGGAAGCTCGGCCTCGAGGTGCGGCTGGAAGAAGTGAAGGTGCCACACTGGGTGCGTGGGATAGAGGCGGCGGAACTGGTCGAGTTCCCGGGCAAGGTGTCCGAGACAACCCAGAAGATCGTGCTCACGGCGCTTGGTGGAAGTACGGCGACTCCTGCAGCAGGGATTACCGCAGACGTAGTCGTCGTCAATGACTTCGACGAGTTGAACGCATTGGGCCATGATCAGGTCGCCGACAAGATCGTGCTGTTCAATGTCCGATTCGATAAAGAGAAGGCGGCGAATGGATTCGCCATGGAAGCTTATGGTGATGCCGTCATTTTTCGGGGTAATGGCGCCAAGAGAGCCGCGGAGCTAGGCGCGGTCGCTTCGCTGATCCGTTCGGTTGGCAGCGCCGACTACCGGTTGCCGCACACGGGTTGGAGCGCAGCAGCGGGCATTCCGGCGGGTGCCGTCACTGCCGAAGATGCCGAACTGGTTGCCCAGCTTGCTGCACAAGGCCGAGTACGTATGCACCTCACGCTCACGCCGCAACTGTTGCCGGAGGTCACCAGCTACAACGTCGTGGGGGACATCAAAGGCTCGGAGCATCCAGAGCAGGTCGTGATCGTCTCGGGACATCTGGATTCGTGGGATCTGGGAACCGGCGCAGTCGACGATGCGGCAGGCGTGGCAGTCGCCATGGAAACGGCTCACGTACTCCGGCAATTACATTTACGTCCGAAGCGCACGATTCGCGTGATTGCCTGGATGGACGAAGAAAATGGCGGACGAGGACACGACGTGTATGCGAGAGATCATAACTCAGAGTTCGTGAACCATGTGGCGGCGATCGAGAGTGACTCCGGGGCCGCGCATCCGCTAGGATTCAATGCCAAGATCAGCTCGGAGGCCTTGCCATTGCTGCAGCCGATACAGAACGTGCTAAAAAGTTTTGGAGCGAACCTGATGAAGCAGACGAATCACAGTCCGGGCGCGGACGTCGCTCCCTTCGCAAAAGCGGGGGTCCCGGCGTTCGGCCTTATGCAGGACACTCGCACCTATTTCAATTACCACCATACGGCAGCCGATACGCTGGACAAGGTGGTTCCTCGGGATGTGCGGGAGAACGCGGCGGCAATGGCAGTCATGGGATACGGCTTGGCGAATATGGCG
>QIAR01000280.1 GCA_003225595.1 Acidobacteriota bacterium
CGGTCGTCGTTAGGCGAGACGGGAAGTACCTTGATCTGATTGACTACGCGTTCCACACCTTCAATTTTTTTTACGACATTCTCGGCATCCGACTTCAATGTGGGACGGACCACCTGCCCCATTAAAGTGACGGTGCCGTCCGGAGCAACCTGGTACGCGAGGTTGTCGAAGACGCCGTAGAAAGGCAGCAGCACGAGTTCGTGGTGCACCTCTTTGATGATGCGTTCTATGCCACGTTCACTCAAATTTTGCGGTCTCGTCGTATTCCTGGGATTGGGATTCTGCTGAGGCGACGTGGCGGGATTCGAGATGCCCGTATTTTGCTGCGGTGTACTCGTGGAAGTCTGTGCATAGACGGACACAGCTCCAAGGACAACTGCGAGGACTAAAGCTTTCATTGAGTATCCTCCAAGTTGATTAGTAGAGGGCCCGCAAACGAAACCAACAATACAGCCGATTGTGCAGTTGCACGCGGAACTTGTCTCACGTCCTTTTGAGACAGGCTGCGTTCCGCATCTTCCCGTTTATAGAGACGCGATCTAGGGCAAAGGACTCCGGCTGGTATTAGCCCTAGTCATCCAGGACCCTGCAATCATAGTCGCACTCCTACGCCGCTTCCCCGCGCGGCGCTGTGGATGATGCTGAGATTCGTCTCGACATCACTCTGCCCTTACTGCGGGAAACCCGCCCTGCGTCTACGATGCGTTTTCGCCATCAGAGGTTTTATAGAGAATGCTTCCCGGGGTGTGGAACGAGTTCAGGGCGGCGGATTTGGTCACAGGAGCGCGTTTCTTCGACTGCTATTCGCACTCGCTTGGCAGGCTGCGAAAAACGCTAAAAAGCAGATCCCTCGCGGGCTGAAGGCCCGGCTCGGAATCACAAAAGTAAAGGGGCTTAGCCACACGACTGAAGAGCTTGCGGAAAAACTCGGCTTTCGGTACCGCACGGGCAAAGCCCATACTGATAAAGAAAGCCTCTATCGCAGCATTAAAACGCTGCGCCACCCAAAAGCCACAGTTTTTCCGCAAGCTGTGAAGTTGTGCCCTTCCCCCCAAACACAAGCTGTGAAGTCGCGCGCCCTCCCCTCCCCCAAAACAGAGGTGAAATCGAGTTTTTTCGCAGTCTGTAGGAGACTGGCGTCTCAATTGAAACGTTTCAATGGGAGCACCCCCGTGCCATTCGTCTATCGCCATTGTGCCATTCACATATTCCTGCGACCGTAGGAGAATGGTGTTGCCGCCCCTACGTCTGCAAAGGTTGATCCCACTCCTTTGTTGATCCCATTGCTTTATGGAGGCTTTCTTGCCAGCACGGATTCTAATAGCAGATGACAATGCGCTTGTGCGGCAGCAGGTGCGCAACCTGCTGGGACGGCATCCGGACTGGGAGATCTGCGGTGAGGCCGTCGACGGTCGTGATGCCGTCAACAAGGCGCGAGAATTAAACCCTGACGTTATCGTTCTGGATTTTGCCATGCCCGAGATGAATGGGCTGCAATCGGCGTGGGAAATCGCAAGACTGAGTCCCAGCACCCCGATATTGCTGTTTTCCATGTTTCTGTCCAACCAACTGGTAGAAGTGGCCCAGAACGCAGGCATCCGAGGGGCTGTTTCGAAAGCGGACGTCATTCGAGATTTGGTACAGGGAGTCGAGGCGTTGCTCCGCCGGGAAACTTTCTTCCCTCAGGTTGTAACGAGCTGAACGCGACGGCCCAGAATCGCTTACCTCACAGTCGCGTTTCCCGCAAAGCACTCCTGCAAGAAGGTTAGCTGTAATTTACCGCCGCTTGAGGCTTCCGCCTCTCACCAATCAGGACATGTAATTCGATTCACCGTGAGCCACATTGGACTTACAGATGGGCAGAGTTCGAGAAGATCAAGGTGAGGGTTAGCCCAGGCAACGGAAGGACTACAGAACTGCGTCAACGAAAGGATCTGGGGATCGGGAGAGTTACTGCCTACGAAGAGGCTTTGCAACTTCCTGCAGGTGGCGCTCTTCAGCCCCAACTACCATATACAACAAGCCGAATGCGGCTGAAACCATCAAAACGGCAATCATCATAACTGCACCAGAGAGGCGAACTTTAACCCGATCCGTGGCGCGGCTCAAGATGACGTAAGTACCAGAAGAGTAATGAAAACCCCAACGCTCTGGTTGGTTCTGGAATGGGCAGCTCGCGCTGCCAAAACGAATTCGATTGAGGCTGGGCGTCCGCACTGCCTCCTTGGGCGCAATCGCACTTCGTCTGCTAAATTGTTCAGGCCATGAAACCTGCCCGCAGCTTTGCCAGCGACAACAACGCCGGCATTCATCCCGACGTCCTCAAAGCTATTGGTGCTGTCAACCAGGGCCACGTCGTCGGATATGGGGACGACCCGTGCACGGAATCCGCGGTCGGCAAATTCCGAGAGCACTTCGGTGCGGACATCAATGTATTCTTCGTTTTCAACGGCACGGCCGCCAACGTGCTCAGCTTGAAGGCGCTCACTGAGCCCTATCACGCGGTGATCTGCGCTGAGGCCTCCCACATCTATATGGACGAGTGCGGCGCGCCCGAAAAATTCACCGGCTGCAAGCTCATTCCTATTCCCACGACTGACGGCAAGCTGACAGTGAAATCGGTTGAGCGCGCATACCACGGTATCGGCGACCAGCACCACGTACAGCCGCATGTCATTTCAATTACCCAAGCCACCGAAATGGGTACCGTTTACAAGCCGGAAGAGATCGAGGCACTCGCCCGATTCGCGCACGAACGTAAGATGTTTCTGCACATGGACGGCGCACGGATATCGAATGCCGCTGCGAGCCTCGGCCAGACCCTGCGCCAGGCCACTCGCGACTCGGGCGTCGATGTGCTTTCCTTCGGCGGCACGAAGAATGGGCTCATGGGCGCCGAGGCGGTCCTCTTTCTTAACAAACGATTAAGCGAAGATTTTCTCTACGTCCGAAAGCAAGGCATGCAACTCGCTTCCAAAATGCGTTTCCTGGCTGTGCAGCTTGAAACCCTGCTCACCAATAACCTCTGGCTGCATAATGCCCAGCACTCGAACCGCATGGCGAAACTGCTGGAGAAGGAAGTCAGCGAGATTCCGCAGGTGAAGGTGATTTACAAAGTGGAAGCTAACGGAGTCTTCGCCCAAATCCCGAAGCACGCCATATGTAAACTTCAGGAGCGTTACTTCTTTTATGTCTGGAATGAAGAGCAGTCGGTTGTGCGCTGGATGTGCTCGTTCGACACGACGGAAAAAGACGTCAAAGACTTTGCGAAATTCCTGCGCGAGACGGTCAGTACATGATTCTTTGAACTGCGCCCTGAAGCTCCAAATCGCGACTGTGGGAGCCGAGCGTTTCTGGAGACGTGGCATCCTACATCTCGAACAAAGGCTCGATAAAGATGTTGCTCTCACCGGCTCTTGTGAATTCCCTGACGGCACCATCGCGAGCGGCTTTGAAGCCGATCCCTAGTCCTCTCCCAGCAACTTGCTCAGCGTTGGTTTGTGCTTTGCCTCTTTCTTTTTCTTTCGGTTGGGGACTACCCGCGCCGGGGGCGGACTGCCGATCTTCTCCCGCGCCGCGGCCTTCACCGCCTGCACCGCGCGAAATCGCTTCACCTTGCGTTTCTTCGGCATCTCCGTTTCAGCGAGAGTGTAACCCGAATTACCATTAAGCCTCTACCGAATTAAGCCTCCACCAACCACATGGCGCCAGCAGGAGTGTGCAATAATCTCGAAGGGCTGAATGCTGAGCGTTCCTTGCGGAGTGATTGGTGTTCAAGCCTGAAGCACTGAAGCCTGCCTATGGAAGAGCGCGATTTTTTCGATGAACGGCCAGAGAGCAAAACAGCCACCCTGAATTGTCCGCACTGTCATCAGTCGGCGGAATACGAAATCACCTGGCTGGTCCGTACCAAGAGGCGGAACCTGCCTCCCCGGGCTGATGAGCGCGACCGCGCCCGCTTTGCTAAAGCCCGCTCCTACATGATCCGCAAAGACGACTTATTGGCCTGTAAGAACATGCGCTGCCGGAAGCGCTTCGAAATTACCAGCGTGCAGTCGGTGGTGTTCACGGAATAGGGCATCTCATCTCGCGCGTCTTGCCCAACTCCAACTTGCCAATAGTCGTCTCGAGCCCGGCTTCAGCTGAATGCGGGATCTTGTGCGTACATCTCTCCAGAATTGATCTCTCATTAGAATGCAAGGTACCACCGCCCTGATTACTTTTGGCCATCACCGTTCCTGCACTCCTGGGCTTTGATGCTGGCCCACGTGACCGGTAATCTCAATATTAGTACCGCAAAACCTACCACCTGAGGGAGTCATGAAATCTAGAAAGATGTGCCGCTCGATGTTTGCGATTTTATTCGTCTTCGGATTGTTACTCGGCTGTTCGCGAAGCCGTGGCGATGCAGAGATCACGAGCGAGATTCAGAGCAAGATCAACTCGGACACAAACATTCCAACGAAACAGCTGACCGTGGGGACGAGTCATGGTGTGGTGACGCTCTCCGGCACTGTAAGTAACGACTTCGAACGCACTGCAGCGGCCAACGATGCTTCCCAAGTGGAGGGCGTCAAAACTGTACTGAACAACCTGCAGGTTGCACCGGTTGTGGCAAGTGCACCGGCGCATCTTTCCGCACCCGCTCGGCAAAGGACGAGGTTCAGCAGCGCGGCGCTGGGCAGGCCCACCGCAGCTTCAGTCAGGCCCAGTGCAGTTTCACTTGTGACTCTTCCCGAAGGCACGCCACTTTCGGTCCGTCTGGTGGATTCGATTGATTCAAACAAGAACAAAGACGGCGACACCTTCCATGCGACTTTGGACTCGCCGATTCTAGCCGGAGGGCGAGTAGCGGTTCCCAAGGATGCGGATGTTGAGGGCCAAATACAGGACCTCAAGAGTGCAGGGCACTTTACCGGCCGTTCGGAGATTGCGCTTGTGCTGACCAGAGTGAGCTTCAACGGGAAAGAGTACGAGATTGAGACAGACAAATACACCAAAGAGGGCGCCTCGCGCGGGAAGCGGACGGCTGAAACTATTGGAGGCGGAGCCGCAGTAGGAGCACTGATTGGTGGACTCACGGGCGGAGGAAAAGGTGCCGCAATTGGAGCGGGCATCGGCGCGGGCGCAGGCACAGGTGTGCAGGCCGTGACCAAGGGTCAGCAAATCCACTTACCCTCAGAAACCCTACTTGAGTTCCGGCTGAATGCTCCGCTGACGGTCGAACCTTCGGCAACGAGCCGCAATGCGGGTCGGGCGAGAGTTGAATAGGACTTGCCAAAATTTTCTCCATTGGGGAGAAAGGGCGGCTAGAGGTTTTCGATAAGGCGTGTATCTTGCTGCGTATCCATTGGCAGGATAGAAGCGCGGTAACGTCCGGTGTCACCAGGGGCTTTGGCCCGTGAGGGCTCCGTTTCAGTGCGAGAGCGTTCATGAAACCATTTGGCCGAGATCGTCGGCTGAAAGTGCTCAAACAGGGACACGGATTCTTGATGAATGCCTACTCCGCAACTACGGGTGGGAAGAAGGTGGGGCTCGAAGTGTTTGGACCTTGCACGTTGGAGTGCTGCGTTTGCGAGTAAATTGAGAGTGTCCCTACCTCTTCTTCTCCGGCAAATACTTTTTCTCAATCGACGCGACCACCACGTAATTTGGATCTACCATTTCGTCTAAGTGGATTTTGGCGACTTTGGACAGCAACTCGTAGGTGTCCAACTCCGAGAGTCCGTAATCTTGATGGATCCACCCTACTATTGAGAATTGCATAATATAGTTACAAGGGGAACAGGTCAGCCTGCTGCCAGAAGGCGACCACCAGAGTAGGCCGTCGGCGCATCCGGCGAAGCGCCTTGCGGGCACAGTGGCTCAGCTGCCGGAACGTCGTCGGGCAGAAGTTGGGCAAC
>QIAR01000281.1 GCA_003225595.1 Acidobacteriota bacterium
TTCACAGCAGCTCTGGGAGACGACTATGGACCCCGAGCGGCGCACGCTCTTGTCAGTAAAGCTCGAAGATATTGCCGAGTGCGAAGCCATCTTCACCACGCTGATGGGCGAGGACGTGGAGGCCCGTCGCAAGTTCATCGAAGATAACGCGCTGGATGTGAAGAATCTGGACATCTAGTGTGCTCATTTAGGGACCGGCACCCTCGCCCGTCCAGGCCGAGCGTGCCTTCTTCTCGTTTCCAAAAACGGTAGTCGAAAACAGCTAGAACGGATTGTAGAGACGTAGCTTGCTACGTCTGAACCGCAACCTTTCGCGAGCGAGGGCGGCGCCCTCGCCACACCATCCTGTTCACTGCCCGGTCCCTCCGGACCGCCGGTTACTCCCCCATTACCTCCGCCTCCTCTGTGCGCTCTGTGGTTATGATCCACCTGCAAGTTTTCCCTTGATCCGCGTTCTTTCCACAGGACCGGAACCCGCCTCCTCCTTCCCGTCCAGAGCTGATCAAAGGGGAAACTCAGATGAAGAAGCTAGGGCTCGTGTTGCTGTGTTGCGCATATGTAGTGTTACCGCTGCAGGCTAACAGCGGATCCGCCGGGGATGTCGCGCCCACAGCGGTTCAGGAGAAGGCAGATCACCAGAACAATGCACCAGCGCTGACCATCTACAACCAGAATTTCTTCGTGGCACGCGAGCATTTGCCATTGGATCTCAAGCCGGGTGTGAACCACGTCGAATTCGCCGGAGTTGCGGCCCATGTCGAGCCGGATTCGGTCATTCTGCGCGATCCGGGCGGACGCGCGTTGCAGATTTTCGAGCAGAATTACCGCAACGATCCCATTTCGCAAGAACTGCTCCTGTCGTTGTACGAAGGCAAAACGGTTGACTTCGTAGTTCTCCAAAACGGCGAGAAGATCGAAACGGTCAGGGGCAAGATCATCCGCAGCGGATACGTTTCCTCCGCGACCTATGCGCCGGGATATCCGCAGCCCGCCTCCTCCCAACCCATCATCGAAATGAACGGGGTGCTGCGCTTTGGCTTGCCCGGACAACCACTGTTTCCTGCACTCACCGGCGACTCGATCCTGAAGCCCACTCTGAGTTGGCTGCTTGGGACCGAGAATCCAGGCAAGTTCGACGCTGAGCTTTCGTACGTGAGCGGCGGGATGAGCTGGCAGGCCGATTACAATCTGGTGATCTCGGACAAATCTTCATCCGACAAGCCGTTTTCCGAGAAATCAAGCGGCAAGAGTGACCTGCTCGATATGGTCGGCTGGATCACCATGCGCAACCAGAGTGGAAAGACGTTTGAGAACGCGCGCATCAAGCTCTTGGCAGGCGACGTGAGCAAGATTCAAGAACCGGTCAGCGGCCGGCTATACGCGGCAGAAGCCAAGGCGGCGATGAACGATGCCATGCAACCTGTCGTCCGCGAGAAATCCTTCGATGAATTTCACCTGTATACGCTGGAGCGGCCCTCCACATTGCGCGACCAGGAAACCAAGCAAGTGGAGTTCGTGCGTGCCACCGGCATCCGCGCCCAACGGATTTACATTTATGACGGCGCCAAAATGGACCAGTATGGCTACTACAATCCGGAACAGATCCGGCAGGACGCGAGCTATGGCACGCTGTCAAACCCCAAGGTTTGGGTGATGGAGGAATTCAAGAACTTGGAGGCGAATCGCCTGGGCATCCCACTGCCCAAGGGCAAGCTGCGCTTTTATCGCAGCGACACGGACGGACATCTGGAATTCGTGGGCGAGAACACAATCGACCACACGCCGAAAGATGAGACCATCCGCGTGTACACCGGCAATGCGTTTGACGTAACCGGCGAGCGCAAGCGGACAAACTTTCGCGTGGATTCCAATCAGCACTGGATGGATGAATCATTCGAGATCCGGGTGCGCAATCACAAGAAAGAAGCGGCGAACGTGCGGGCAGTCGAGCACCTGTATAGGTGCGCGAATTGGAAATTGGTTGAGCAATCGCAGCAGTCGCGCAAGAAGGACGCACAGACAGTCGAGTTTCCGGTGACCATCGCGCCGGATGGCGAGGCAGTGCTCACATACACCGTGCATTATTCGTGGTAGGGCGGAAAGCTAGTACCAAAGAGATGTGAGCGGCGCGGCAAATGATAAAGGCAGCTGGTGTTTCGAAAAAATGACAATCCTTCTAGCCCGGGTACTTCACTTCCGGGTACAAGCGATTGAACGCCACCCAGAGCAGGGCAATAAGGATGAACACCAGTACGCTGCCTTCGGGACCGACTGAGCCTCCGGTTAACCACGTGGGCCCGCGGAACGATGACTTCAGCAAGTGTCCCGTGACCATTTCACCGCTGTCAGGTACGGAGTAGAGAAAGCTTTCACCCCAGTCCCACGCGGCGTGGAAGCCCACTGCGAACCACAGATTGCCGGTGCGGCGCAGCGTCAAGCAAAAGAAGAATCCGATAAGGCCAGCGGCCAGCACTCCCAGCCAGTTTTCCCCCGCATTGTGCAGGTGGACGCCTCCAAAACCTGCCGACAACAGAATCGCGGCCGGCCAGAAGCCGATTCCAGTTGTAACGGTAAAGAGCGTGTAGCCGCGGAAGAGAAACTCTTCGAAGAATCCAACCAGCAAGAAGAACACGCCCCAATAAAGAGCGAACTTCACAACCCGGGTGCCGTGCAAAGCGAGCCCGCCAAAGTAGAAGGCGCCAGCACCTCGCATTACGACCAGAAGAATAGTGATGGAGACCAGTCCCCACACAGCCCCTACCCAGAAGAGTTTCTCGAACGCATTGCGCCGGGGCAAGCCGTAGGCGTCGAAAGGGCGTCTCTCGATTCGCCCCATGATGAAGGCAGGAACAACCACTCCTGTCACCAGCACCAGATGCTCAGCCAGGCTGGCCCACAGCCGAGCGGTTCCATGCACGTGGGAGTTCAGCAGGGGCTCTAGCGTCCAGCCGAGCACATATAGGATTGTCCCTCCCATCGTGAGGTAAAGCAGAAACCGCCACCCAGCGCGGAGCCCTTCCGGCCCGATGAACATGTCATGCAGGAACGGCAGTCGAGGCGGCGGAGTCGAACTGAAGGTCGGCGTACCGTTCTGCGGGTCGGACGACGACGGAGGGTTTAGCTCGTCCATAAGAGAAGTTTCCGGAACAACGCCAGACATGGTAAAACACTCCCCTTCGTCCGATGAGCGGATTTTTCACGCGCGAACGCTTCGGTGAACCGCAGGCCTTGGCTGGGTTGCTGTTACTGGTGTTCCTGGCGGAGTGCGTGTGGCTGGCGGGGCGCACCATTCGAGCTTCGGGAGCGGTCGACTTTGGCGAAGCGTTCCGCATCAAGGAAGGATTGCGTCAGTGGCACGGTGAGGGCATTGCTGGAACTTCCTATCCCACGCCAGAGCGACAGGAGCTGCAGAACAAGGATGTAAATCTCAATCCTGTCTATCTAGAAAATAACAATGGCTATGACGCATATCACTCCCCGCTGTACTACCTGATCGCCTCGGCGCCTCTGCTGCTAAGGTCAGACTCATTTCAGGCGGACAACGAACTCTATTGGGGATGGCTGGCGCGAGCACCATACCTCGCGTTCGGTGTGCTACTGGGAGCCTCGCTGTGGTACGTCTCGCGGCGGCTGTATGGCAATGCCGGCGGTTACATTGCGCTGATGCTCTACTCTTTTTCACCCGGGATGATTCGCAACAGCGCGATTTGGTTTACTCAACCCGAAATCGGCGCGGCGTGGGGCGCGTTCGGGGCCATTTTCACCGCCATAGCCGTAGCGCACACGTTGTATGCCCCGCGCGAAGTGGTGATGTGGAACTGGCGACGCATTGTATTACTCGGGCTATCGCTGGCGCTGGCGATCGGATCGCAATTCTCGCTGATCATAGTGATTCCACTGGCGCTCGCATTCATGTTGTATTTGGCGCCTGATCGCCGAGGTGCTGCTGTGGCGATCTGGACCGTAGCTTGCAGCATCGGCTTCGTCCTTATTTTCGCGTCCTATTGCTTCCGGCCGGACGCTTTCTGGCAGGGGTTTCGTCACGCGACCTTCCTCGGACTTACGTGGAAGGTGTTCGGCATGACTACTACATATCAGCAACTGTTGACGCGGGCGGGGCAGATGAGCCCAGCGCTCGTTCTGGCGACGCCCGCGGCGCTGGTCGCCTATCTGCTGTGGCCACGGGCGCGGTACTTCGGCAACACCGCGCCGCTGCTGCTGGCGGGGCTTTTCCTCGTTCTGGGCCTCGCGACGCCACATTATCCGGGACTCGGTTTCCAATTCGTGGCGGTCCCTTTCTTGTTCGTGTTCGTCGCCGGGGTGGCTGCGGATTTGCTAGAAACACGAAGTCGCAACCTGGTAATGGCCTGCCTTTGGGGGCTGTTGGGGGCGAACGCACTGTGGAGCTTGATGGAGCTAGCGCGGGTGCCGCAGGTGTAAGCGGAGAATCGGTCACTATGCTCACATCCGCAAACGCGGTACGTCTGAAACTTATGGAGGTTTAACTATATGACGCCTCGAAATTGTCGCAGAGCGATATTCATTCTTACTATCGCGGTGCTGCTGGCCCCTCTGTGCTGGGCCCAGACCGGACGCGAGTTCCACTGGAGCGGCAAGCTGGCGCCGGAAAAGATTGTAGAAATCAAAAACATAAATGGCACGATTGATGCGCAAATGACGGGTGGCGACCAAGTGGAGGTCACGGCTCAAAAGATTGGGCCGCACGCCGACGAAGTGAAAATCGAGGTTGTTCCCCATGCCGACGGTGTCACCATCTGTGCGATCTATTCTGGCGGGCTTTTCGGCGGGTCGGGTTCGTGCGAGCCTGGAGAACGCTGGCACGCCAACAATACCCACGGCGACAGAACCAAAGTCAACTTCACGGTGCGGCTGCCCGAAAACCTGCGCTTTGCCGGACAAAGCGTCAATGGTGATGTAAAGGCACAAGACATGGGTCGCTTCGTCCGCGCCAGCACCGTGAACGGAAGCGTACGTGTCTCCACCAAAGCTTGGGCGGAATTATCTTCGGTGAACGGGTCGATTGAAGCCAGCATGGGCAGAGCCGACTGGACGGGCATACTGAAAATCAGCACGGTGAACGGCTCTGTGAAACTGGAAATGCCCGGCAATATCAACGCCGACGTAAGGTTTCGCTCAGTGAACGGCCGCCTTAACACTGACTTTCCCCTGTCCGTGAGTGGCAGCCTGGGCGGCCGCAAGGTCGAAGGCCGCATTGGGAACGGCGGGCGGGAACTGGTCGTGGAGACCGTCAACGGAAACGTCGAACTCAAGCGGGAATCCATCTGAGGGGCGGCGGGGGGAAGCCCTCCATGATGTCGACTCCGCCCGCAAGTTGAACTTGCTCGATAACGCAATCTACATGACTGCAATGTTTTGCACTGTCCTGAGCCCAAAGCAGCAGGCGCGACTTTTCCATAGGCGATGGGTTATTAAAGACAAGCAGGTCCGCGGACCACGCATCTCCGCCTACTTCGGGACCGAAGTCTGCTTGAAATTCAGTCGGTACGAAGACACTCCTGCCGCCATCTAAGTTATTAAGGCGGGCCATGACCTTTGAATTGGATTATCATTCCAGCGTGCAACGGCAGATTGGATTTTCAATCCTGTTTGTGGCCTTAGTGCTGGTGCCTGGGCTCCAGGCGCAGATCCACGGGGTGCCGCCGTCAGTCACCTCGATGGGGCCTGGAAGAGGCTTGACCCCAGGTGTACCGGCGAGCG
>QIAR01000282.1 GCA_003225595.1 Acidobacteriota bacterium
AACAACGCAAGCAGATGGAAGAGAAACTGGCCCGGAAAGTCGAGGAACTGGGCCGCAAGACAAAGATCGAGGAGCAGAACCGCGAACTGGAGTTACGTCCTCGGGAAGCGGAGCAAGCTACAAGGCTCAAGAGTGCCTTTCTAGCGAGTATGAGCCACGAACTGCGCACCCCGATGAACGCTATCATCGGTTTCTCTCAGTTGCTCACTGACGAGACCGCTGGCCCGCTGAATGAGACGCAGCAACGCTTTGTCGGACACGTACTCAAGGGAGCACGTCACCTATTGCAACTGGGCGGCCCAGAAGATTGAGTCCCTGGCAGTGCTGCCCTTCGCCAACGTGACAGCAGACCCGAACAGCGAATATCTGAGCGATGGGATCACCGAAAATCTTATTAGAGCCTTTCACAACTCCCCGACCTGGCCGTGCGCTCGCGCAGCTCGGTGTTCCGCTACAAGGGCAAGGATGTTGATGCGCAAAAAGCCGGGAATGATCTGGGCGTCAGCGCGCTGGTGACGGGGCGTGTGACGCAGCGTGGGGATACGATTCAGGTGAGTGCCGAACTCACCAACATTCGCAGCAATACGGAACTTTGGGGTGCGCAGTACAGCCGCAAGAGTGCCGATATTATCTCATTGCAACAGCAAATCGCGGGCGACATCGCAGAGAAGTTGCGTTCCAGGCTCAGTGGCTCAGAAAAACAGCAGGTCACCAAACAAGGCACAAAAGATCCAGAGGCCTACGAGCTGTATTTGAAGGGCCGTTACTATTGGAACAAACGAATGGCTTCGGACATCAACACCGCAATCTCCTATTTCAATCAAGCCATCGCCAGAGACCCCGGCTATGCTCTGGCATACTCCGGCCTGGCCGATGCCTATGGGGTGTTGCCTAGCTTTAGTGGCAATCCCAGCGAGGCCTTTCCGAAGTCGAATGCCGCCACCCGCAGGGCCCTGGAGTTGGACGCGTCATTGGCCCATCCCCATGCTGTCCTGGGCACCAATGAGATGGATTACGACTGGAATTTTTCCGGGGGAGAGGCCGAGTACCGGAAGGCCTTCGAACTCGATCCTGAAGGACGCCAAGTCAGAATACGCGAAGCTGCAATGAAAGCCCTTTGGTTACACGGACTGAGTGGCAACTCACGCAGCAACTTCTGACCGGCCTGGCTCCACAGCCGGTGCTTCTTCTGCATTCCCTTATTCAGAGCAAGGTGTTGCAGTTCGTTCTTCACCCGCGCCCGAATGATCACCAGCTTGTAGCGATGCCACAGCAGCTGCCGCAGATCCCGCATCTCGCTCGACGGCATCCAGATCCTGGGAAACCGTCCTTCCACCAGCAGCTGCAGAATATGCGCGCATCGCGCTTGTCCGTCTTCTGCTGTCGCACGTAGCTGGCGCGGATCTGGGCCGCATCGCCCCACCCACAGTTCGGGGCCGATCTCGCCCAAAAGGTCCACCAGCCAGTGACAGTTGCCGGTGGCCTCCAGGCCCACCAGCGCCGGCGCCGGCAGCTGCCGATAGAACCGATCCGCGTCTCCGTCGGCGTGCACCAGCTTGTGCTCGCCCGTTTCTCCCGTCTCCGTCTCCAGCCAGGCAATATGTTGTCAGCTGGGATGAAAATCACATCCTATAATCATCATGTGCGAAGGCTCCTTCCTCCCAGGAGCCTTGGTCCTCAACCAAAGACTACCCGGTTTCGGATCGAGCCTTCGCTCTTATCCAATCAGCCCTTGTCTCTCCCACTTTTGGAGAGACAGGGCGGGATTTTCATTCTCAGGGACAAGCCGCATCGTCCCCCACGCTCCCTCGTCCGACCCCTCCGGAATACGGCTACGAAGTGCAAATAGACAACGAACCTGAGGACTCCAACGCAGATGAGTACCACGCCACCGGCACCCTTTACTCGCTAGCCAAGCCCTGGCACGACCAGGTAAACCTGGCCCGGAGTGGAACGAGATGGAGATTACTTTGGACGGTCCGCGGACCATCGTTATTTTGAACGGCGTGAAAGTTACGGATTATACCGAGGGCCAACCCGTGCCGCCGAAGAGATTCGAATTCGAACCGGAGCGGGGTCCACGCCCGAACGAAAGCTACTTCGGGCTGCAGAACCACAGCAAAGACGACGTAGTGTTTTTCAAGGAAGTCGCTTACAAGCCGCTGAAGAAATAGTGTTCGCTCTTAACTGGAGCCCAATTCCATTGGAAGGTGCGCTATGTGGGGATGGGTCTATGACCCGTCCATGCGCGGGTCGAAGACCAGTGCCCACACATAGGGCCAAAAGATTTTCCCCACACCGAGGTCATTATGAAAAAAAGTGATATTCCCCGCCGCGAATTCCTCCAGCCCAGCGCCGGTGCTCCGGTGGGATCATTGCGGCCGAGCGAGCCTTCGATCAACATCACATCCCCGAGAACTCCTTTCGCAACCAACTCCTTTGCCTTTGCGCAGATGACGGAGTGACCCGCTGCGAACCAATCTGCACGATGCGTCTGGTTTTCTGTGCCGCACCAACCATCTGCGCCTTCTGCGGCCGTGTGTGACATCGGCTTCTCGCAGTAGATATCTTTTCCAGCTTTCACTGCATCCACGAGGATCTGCTTGTGCCAGTGATCCGGGACGGCAGCAACGATGCAATCGATGTCTTTGTTCTCCAGCAGTTCCTGGTACCGGCGGGTGGTTGGCAGGTTAAGGTTGACGATTTCCTTCACCAGGGCGTGGCGGCCATCGTAAAGGTCGCAGGCAGCAGCGCACTCCACACCGGGCAATCGATTGCGGCGGCGAGCAGTCCAGAACCCTGCATACCCACGCCGATCATGCCGAAGCGGACGCGATCACTTGCGGGCACTGGTGATGTCATTATCGAATCTGGATCGAGGAAGACGGTACGGGAGGCAAGCAATGCACCGGTGGAATGGGAATATCCTCCTCCTGACCTTTCTCCTCAGACCCTCGACTGGGATACCTGGCAGGGCAACGTGCCCAAGCGGGCGTTTGATCCTCTTATATTCGCGCGCTGGCGTTGCTGGAAGGAATACGGCACCGGGGTCGCCGGCGATTTGCTGGTCCACCTGATCAGCGGAATGCAGTATGTGACGGGCATCAACGAGCCGCCGAAGCGGGCGATGGCGATGGGCGGCATCCTGCGCTGGAAGGACGGCCGCAACATGCCCGACGTGCATTCCACTCTCTTCGAGTACGGCAACATTCCCGTCTACGTGCGCTTGAACCTGGGCACCGAGACGCCCGAGATTTACTGCTTCATGGGTTCCAAGGGCATCCTTGAGCTGACCGAATTTAGCGCCACCTATATTCCACAGCCCCGCGTGGACCTCTCTCCCAGCTATTACGCATCTGGTTTTCCCAAGCGCATGCGTGAGGCCTATTTCAAGCAGTGGCACCAGGAGCACGATCCGGTTCCCGGCCAGCAGCCGGCACTTAAAGGAATCAGCTATCGCAGTGTTTCCTGGGACGAGGTGAAGCCGCACCTTTGGAATTTCTTCCAGGCGGTTCGCACGCGAAAGCCGGTTGTGGAAGACGCGGTGTTTGGTCATCATGCGGCGTTGGCCTGCCACATGGCGAATGAATCGTACTTCCGAAAGAGTGCTGTGTATTATGATCCAGCTTCAAAGAGCATCAAGAGCTAAGATCGGGGCCTAGGACGGTGGTCTGAAATTGACCGTGATGAGCGTCTGAGTTTCCACGGCTTGGCCGTTCAGATAATAAGGCTTAAAGCGCCACTGCTTCACGGCGTCGTAAGCGGCGCGCCCAAGGACCAGATATCCGCGGATGAGTTTCAGGTCCCGGATGCTGCCGTCTCTGGCAATCCATGCTTGCAACACCACGGCACCTTGCAGTCCTGCCCGCAAGGCCTGCTGCGGATAAATCGGCTGAACCTTGTTCACGAGCACTTCCCCTAAGACTTCCTCAGGGAGCATTACAGGATGGAATGAGCTCCATACGTTCGGTGCGGGGCTCGGATTGCTCGCTCTGACTGGAGAGCTGGGATGGGCTGGCGTCAACCTACTTGCCAGCAGTTGCGCTTCTTCGGGAAGCAGGATCGGGCGGAACGAGCCCGTGAGGGCTGCTGCGGAGTTCGAATTGCTGACGCTAAGTGGAAACGTGGGGAAGGAAACTCTCAGGCTTTCTGGCACCTGAGTTTCCGATCTAATTGTGGCGGTGGAGGCCGAGCTATCTGGCGAAACAGTTGATGATTTGGAGAATGACGGGCTGGAGAAGGAGATACTGGAGGAGGGCTGGGATCGGTTTGTTGCCCTGACGTTCGCGATGGCAGACGAGTGCGCTACAGGGATAACTTGGATGTGGCCGGATAACTTGACTGGGGACTCGTCAGAAACCGCCAATGCTGGCCTAGGATCATTGGCCGATTGGGGTGGCACGAGCTGTCCCTCAACGGGGGAACCGTGGGCTACCTTCGGCCCCGAATTGGCCGCTTGTGGCTGCCCAGCCTTTCCTGCAGGTCCAAAAAGCGATGCGGTAGCGGAGCTCAGTTGATCGAAGTAGGCGGAGCCCGGCGCGAAAACGTACAGGAGTGCAGCGGCAAATAAGGCAGCGCTGAGGACTGCAACCCTATTGGCAAATCGCGTGTGTCGCTTCGGAAACGATGAGTCGGACTGAGATTTCGCGGAAGAGTCCGTCCCATAGGGACGAGACGAAAACAGGGCGCCGGTGCATCGTTCAAATTCGGAGGGGTGCCTGAGTGTTGGTGGAAACAATTCTTCGGGTTCGTTGTCCGCCGGCATCTGGGTTGCGCCATTGGCGAACTGGACGGGCGGATCGCGCAGCAGGTTAGTTGCTATTGCAATGAACTCCTGGTTGTAAGCCCGGACCACTTGCTCTGTATTCGCCGAATGGGAGTGCTTTTCGGATGCGCTGCTCCGGCTGGCCATCAGCAACTCACGGATAGTACGCAGAGTATCGGTGGCCTGACTCGGGACGATCGGTTTAGTCAGTGTTCCATGTGCCCCAATTTGTAGCGCGTTGGCAACCGCGACCCCGCTGGGGAGAATGGCCAATGCCAAGGACTGCTTGCTGGACTTGAGCTCTCTCGCGCTTTTCAGCAAAAAGCTGGCTTCAGGCTCGTCGTCCCAGTCCACGATGATCACGTCAAAATTCCGCCTCGTAAGTTTCTCAACTGAAGCAAAGATTTCCGGACAGTGATCCACCTCAAAATCAAGTTCGGCGAGAACTTGACGAAGCGCGAGAGCGGCCTTCTCATCAGAGGAGAACAAGAGCAGGTGGAGAGCCATTGCATCTAGGTTAGTTCCACCTGATTAGAGCAACAAGTTACGGAGGTTGTGCCAAATGCATTGATTTTGGCCCAGTTCAATGGAGTCGAGCGGACGTGTCCATAAGGACAGGTCACGTCAGTAACATTTTCCCGAAGGCGCGAATTAGTCGCGAGTCAAAAATAAGTGCGTTAATCAATGCGGAGATGGAGAAGAAAAAACAGGTCGACTGGCGAAGGGCTCAAGCAACGGGGAAAAACGCGGCAAGCGGACACCCCGTGAAGGGGGCACGCCGTTCAGAGATGCTGCGTGGTCTTAATTAAGGGCAGTCACATCACAGCTTGAAAGCCGTGCCTCTTCAAATCTGAGATGCTTGGGTCCTTTAATTCGCCCAGGCCAGCTCGACCCGGTTACGACCGAGCTCCTTGGCCCGGTAGAGAGCCGAATCCGCAGATTGCAACAGCTTCTCCTGATCGATATCGCCGCCCTGTATCGCCGCCGCCCCAATACTGGCGGTAATGTTGATTTCTCCGGCTTGCGTGCTGACCGGCGTATCCGCCACGCTGGATCGCAGTCGCTCGGCCTGTTTCTTGACGTCCTCCGCTGAACAATTGAGAAGGATGACCAGGAACTCTTCACCGCCGTACCGGCCGACCCAGTCGTAGGTACGGGCAGATTGGTGCAGCCGATGCGCCGCTTCCCTCAGCACGGTGTCACCTATGAGGTGGCCGTGCGTGTCATTGACCCTCTTAAAGTGATCGACATCTAACATCAGAACCCCTACGGGCTCTCCGGTTCGCTTCGCGCGCTCGAGTTCGCGATACAAGAAATCGAGGATCGCTCCACGATTCCAGAGTTGGGTTAGGCGATCGTGCATGGCCTCGAATCTCAGTTCTTCTCGCGCCCTGATCAGCTCGTCTTGCAATGTGAGTATCCGTTTGCCAACTCTCAGTCTGGCCTGCAGTTCGTTTACATCGAACGGCTTCGTGAGGTAATCATCTGCTCCTGCATTCAGACCGTTCACCAGATCTTGTTTGTCGTCTCTTGCAGTCAAAAGAAGAATGTAAGGATATCGAAGCTGCTTGCGGCTGCGGATCCTGCGGCAGAGCTCGATTCCGTCGACTCCTGGCATAATCCAATCCAGGATCAGAAGTTGCGGCGCATTTCCGTTTTCCAGAACCTGCCACGCCTTCAGTCCGTCCTCGGCAGCGGTGACCCGGTATTCCCACTTGCCAAGCCAGCTTTCAAGAATGCGGCGGAAGAGCGGATCATCTTCAGCCACCAGGACCGAATTCGTCTCCATCGATCCGGTGGACTGTGTCGCGAGTTCTTGGTCTACTCTCGAAAGGCCGCTCATTGACTGGACCCCATGTGCGCCTC
>QIAR01000283.1:0-5929 GCA_003225595.1 Acidobacteriota bacterium
CGACTCCTGGTGGGATGTGCCTATCGCGGGGGTCTCGGAAACGAAGAGTGTTCGCGATGCCCGCCGCACCTACGAAACGAATGTGAAGCGGGAACGGCATTACATCTAAACCAAGGGGGCACAACGAAAGCCTCGGCAGGCAAGCTAATTGCCAGATTCGGTTCAACGGCTACTCTCGATTCCGGGGAGGTACACATGACAGGATCCTACTATGTGCAGGAGGTATTGAATCACTCAGTTCCGGTCGCGCAGCACAAATCTGGTGTCATGATTTCGATCACACGGGAACAAGCAAATTGGAAAACGATCAACTTTTCTGTGCGCCGGTTGATGGCGGGGCAGTATTGGCAGAGCAACACGCGAAATGAAGAAGCCGCGCTTGTCATCTTGGGCGGAAAAGCAATCGTGGATTGGGGGGAAGGACCACACGAAACTGGCGGACGCGAGGATGTCTTCAGCGGCTATCCGCACGCTGTCTATCTGCCGTGGGGCACCCCGTTTGAGATCTCTGCGATCACGACATGTGAATTTGCGGACTGCCGCACTCCTTCTTCCGCGCGGCTCAGCCCGCGACTCATTGCCCCGGCGGATTGCCGAGAGGAGATTCGTGGCGGAGGAAACTGCACTCGTCAAATCGTCGATGTGATTCGCCCCGAATTCCCTGCGGACAAGCTACTGATCTGCGAGGTCTATACGCCGAGCGGAAATTGGTCGAGCTATCCTCCCCATAAGCATGACGTGCACAATCCCCCTGTTGAAGTGGACCTCGATGAAACCTACTACTACCGGATTAGCAAGCCCGAAGGATATGCGTTCCAGCGCCTGTACGACGCGGCGGGCACGCGCGACGACACCTTGACTGTGGTGGATGGCGATCTCGTGCTGATTAAGGATGGTTACCATCCCGTTGTCGCGGCGCATGGATATGACGTGTATTACCTGAACGTTCTTGCCGGTAGCGCGCGTTCCATGGCTGCCAGTGATGACCCACGCTACGCACATCTGCGCAAGACCCGTTTCGAGCGCGATCCCCGCGTGCCCTTGGTTCGTGCCGAGCCGTCAGACGCAAGTTCGTATTGTGAGGGCTGTTGAGTTGCGATCCGGCTCTCGGGAGTCAATTGGAAACTGAATTGTGCGCTTCGTCACCGAATCGCAACCGGATTTTTTCACTGCGCAAACGGACTCCAAGAAAGGAGAAGTAGGGAATGTTACACAAGACCGGAATCGTTGGAGCGGGAGGCGTTGGCTGCATACACGCCGCCATTCTGGCCAAGGATTCCCGGGTCAAACTGCAGAGTTTTTTTGACATCGAAGCAGCTCGCGCACAAACGATGGCGAGCCGATTTGGCGGACATGCCGCGCGCTCAATCGAGGAGCTTCTTCAAGAATGCGATGCCGTGTTCGTTTGCACTCCGAACACCACGCATGAGCAAGTAGCTATGAAGGTTCTCGAAGCCGGCAAGCATGTTTTTTGTGAAAAACCCTTCGCATTGAATCTTGACTCCGCCACCCGGCTGCGCGACCGCGCCGTGCGCTCCGGCGTGATCTATCAAGTGGGTCACAACCGCCGTTTTGCCCCGGTTTACAAGGTTTTGAAGCAGGCGATTGAGAGCAATGAGCTTCTCCCGCTTTCCGTCCACGCCAAAATGAACCGCGGCGAACTGGTCAATCCGCCTTGGGTTTGGAACGCCAGCCTCACCGGAGGCTTTCTGTATGAAACACCGGTTCACATGTTCGATCTGATGACTTTTTTCTTCGGGAAGGTCGAATGGGTAGAGGTCTCTGCGCGCTCTCACGAGCATGGGGAACTTGATGATTTTTCGATCCTCCTGTGCTTCCAATCCGGTCTGCAGGCCACCATGAAAACCTATGCGCACGCCAGCTGGCATTTTCCCTTCGAACGCTTTGAGGTCTACGGAATGCACTCGACGTACGAGACGTTTGAGATGGAGAGAATCTCCTTCACCAAAGGGCTGGAGTCCCAAACGACGACGTATGATTTCTCTCTCGCGTCCATGCATGAGAAATGGGGCTACATAGAGGAAGACCGGCTTTTTGTGGACGCCCTCGAAGGCAAATCAGCCGCGCCTGTCACCGCCGATGACGGATACAATGTCGTCGAATTGATCGAAACCTGTTATCAAAGTGCCAGGGAAGGCACGCGCGTCAGCTCGGGCGCACTCGTCAGGAAATATTAAGATGGATCGATTTTCGGGGCGTATTCACTTTGCCTCGGCGCCCGTCAGCTGGGGAGTGCAGGACGATCCCGGGCCGGCCTGGGAACAGGGCTATGAGCAAATCCTCCAGGAAATTATTTCCGCCGGCTACACGGGAACGGAGCTGGGACCTTACGGTTATTTCCCTACCGATCCCATGGTTTTGAACAAGACCTTGCAGCACATGGGATTGAGGTTGCTGTCCTCCTTTGTTCCCGTTCCCATCACTGATCCATCGAAAATCGCAAAAGTGATCGAACATGTCCGCAGGGTCGGTTCCCTTCTTTCCGCCTTGGGAGCCAAACTCCTGGTTTTGTCCGATTGGCAAACCTCGGAGCGCCGACAAATCGCGGGCCGCGTTCCGGTGAACGCAAGTAAATCCTTGAGTGCCGCTCAATGGAAGCAAGTGGGAGCAGTCATTGGCGATGTCGAGAGTGCCGCCGCGGAATTCGGCTTGTGCCTTGTCTTCCATCCCCATGTCGCCACTTTTGTGGAAACTCCCTTGGAGGTGGAATCCCTCTTCAATGCACTCGCGGCTACGCAGGTCGGTTTGTGCCTTGATACAGGACATTGTGTTTATGGAGGCGGAGATCCGACCGAGGAGGCAAGAAAATATCGTTCGCTGCTTCGCTACTTACATATCAAGGACGTGAACGCCAGTGTTCTCGGCGAGGCGCGGCGGAAGAAACTCGATTTCGAAGGGGCTGTTGGCGCTGGTGTGTTCTCCCGAATTGGAGAAGGCTGTATTGATTTTGAGGCTTTCTTCCGCTTTCTGGCCGAAAGCCAGTATTCGGGATGGCTGGTCGTGGAACAGGATGTGATCTACGGTAAGGCAGCGATCCCGCCAGTAGAAAGTATGCGTGCCAGTTTGGATTACCTGAAGAAAGTGATTTCGAAGCTGGAATCTTCCGTAAGCATTGCACAACAGAAGATCTAAAAAGAGCCTCTAATTCTGCGGGGAGTATCCTTCAAGCAGCCTGCAATTTCATTTGCGCTCCAAAAGCATTGATATATTGCGCCAAGACTTCACGGGCGACCTCGGGCCGGGCCACCAGTGGATTCTTCATTAAGGCCGCGAGTGCCGCTTCGCGTGAGCGTTCCACCGATGCCCGAACCGTCAGGCGTTCGTATTCCTTCACCTGCAACAGCAACGGTCGGACTGCTTCCGGCGCGTGGCCCACGGGAGGTACTTGAACTCCGCTGGAGGAAACCTGGCAGGGGAGTTCCACCGCATCATTGGAATCCAGATCTTCCAGGGCTTTGAGGTTGCGAACGGTGAGCGGTATCAAGCTCGGCCGCTCCGAATGCAAAGCCTGCAGCACGAGCAGTGCGATTCGTTCATAACCCGAAAACTTCGAGTATAGTTCCTGGTTTTCCTTGCGCTGCTCGCCTGCTGTCGCCTCGATGCTGAAATAGGAAGCGTTCCGCTCGCGCAGATAGTTTTCGTAAATTCCAATAAGTTCCGGTTCGGAAGCCCGCGCAAGTTTCTCGAACAACTTTGTGTTCATGGCTGCGACGGCTTCGCCGCGCGATTTCCCGTTGCGCCGCGTATTTTCATACGCCGTTTTGGGAAAGTAATAGAAGTAGAGATACTCCGTCGGCAGTAGTGCAAGTTTTTGAATGAACTGGATGGGAAAAAGTTCATGCCGGTAGCACTTCTGGATCAGCGCAGGAGAAGAGAGAATTTTCGGCAGGAGTTCCGCGTCATCCCCGTCCCGGATGGACCGCACCCAGCCAAGATGATTCAGGCCAAGATAGTCGAACCTGAGCTCGAACGGGTTCCGGTCCAGCGCTTTCGCGATCGACTCGAAGGTCTCCAACGGTGTGTCGCACACACCCAGAATACGGATTCCAGAATAGTTCAGAATTCCCTGCGAAATGATTCCAACCGGGTTCGTAAAATTAATGACCGTCGCGTTCGGAGCGACGCGCTCGGTCAGGCGCGCGTATTCCAGCATCGCCGCCAGATTTCGCATCGCGCAGGCGAACCCGCCGGCGCCCACAGTTTCCTGCCCAACCAGCCCGTGAGCAAGCGCAATGGTTTCGTCTTTCACGCGTGCATCGATGCCGCCGACACGAATGCTCGTGATCACGTAATCCGCACCTTCCACTGCGCGGTCAAGATCGGAAAAAAAGCTCAACCGGGCGCTGAGACCGCTTCGCCTGGCCATGGCTTCCGCGACCCGTCCCACCACCGCGAGCCGTTCACGGTCGATGTCCCAAAAGGCCAGCTCTTCTAACCTCATGTTCTCCCCTGCGCCGGCAAGACCGTGAACCAACAGTGGAGTCCTAACTCCCGCGGCTCCGATAAGGGTGATTTTCATGATGCTGTTGTTCCGCATGCGCCGATGTTCCCGGCGTCGGGCCTAACGCCGCACCTTTCGTATCGCCACTTATGCGAACGACCCGTCAGATTCGTTTCATCAGCTTCAACAGCTTTACGCGCGAAGGAATTGCTGACGAACCTCCGGGGCATGTGGTGGCAATTGCACCGCAGACATTTCCTGCTCGAAGGCAGTCTTCCAGGGACCACCCGGAAAGATAGCCATGGAGAAAGCCTCCGTTGAAGGCATCGCCGGCACCGGTTGCATCCGTAGCGCGAATATGAATGGACTTCACGCGCAAAAGTTTTCCGTCTTGAACCATAATGCAGCCGTTGCGCCCAAGCTTGACTACCGGTACGCGAACCCATTGCGCCAATTTCCTTGCAGCTCTCTCCACAGACTTCTCGGCAGTCATTGCCCGTGCCTCGAGTTCGTTGGGAAACGTGAAATGACACTCCCGCAGAAGAGCGGGCAATCGGGGGGAGTGCAACACTTCCGGGTTCCACCCGATGTCCATGGAAATCGTTAAGCCTTGTGAGCGCAGTTTGCGAATGGCGGGGGTCCATATCTGGAGAGGCGCCACAGCGCAGGCCAGGTGCAGGTGCTTTGCCTTCTGAAACTGCCGGCGCACGGCTGGACGCATCAATAATGTGTGCAGTCTGTGGTTGATGGCGTCGTGAGTTATCATCATGCGGTCGCCGTCGTATGCGGCGCAGACCGTCATTGCCGTCGGAAACTTTGCGCTGAACTCACAAGCCCCCGCGAAAATTCCGCTCCGGACCAACTTCTGCCACGCCGGGTTCCTCCGAGCGTCTTTACCAACTCTCGTGACGACCGCCGTCGGAGTTCCGAGTCCGGCCGCAACAAGAGCTGTAGTAGCGAGGCCACCCCCCGGAAATTCCGCGAAGTGTTCCGTTTTCACCTCTTCCCCGATCTTTGGTGCCCTGGGGAGCTTGTAAAAAACCAGATCTAAAAAGAACTCGCCAAACACGACCAGGTCCACGCGGGCCCGCGCAGAAGGAGAAGTCATCGCGCGCACGATCATAACAGGGGTCACTCACACAGACCAACAAAAAGGGCAAAAACATCGAAACGTTTTGGTATAGAAAGAATCTTAGATCCGCAGCGGACGCGGCGATTCTGGACGAATGGTCGGCAAGCTGAGCCGAAAAATCACCTTTCGCGACGCCGGCCTACCAACGCCAGGCCGCCGATCGCTGGGGGTCACGCAGGTTGCTGGTAGAGGCCGATCACGTTTCCTGCTGGATCGCGGAATCTTGCAGTGATCTCGGGCGCGTCCGCGCCGATGGGCTGCACGATCTCGCCTCCTTTGGCGACGATGGCGTCATGAGTCGCGGCCACGCTGTCGACCATGACGTAAAACCGATC
>QIAR01000283.1:6036-8124 GCA_003225595.1 Acidobacteriota bacterium
CTGTCCAAACGCCGCTTTCCCCGACGCAGAAATTGAAGAGCACGTGCCCGACAGCGAGAACATCCGCACCACGCGGATATCTCTAGGCGTCCTGGGAGACGGTTTTGTGGAGGCCGTGGCGGACGAGACCTTGATCGAACTGGCTCGCAAGGAATGCAAGGAATCCCACCGAAAAATCTGCGGGCAGGTGATCTATGTGCCCATCGTCGAGGCTCCGGGACAAACCGGCATTGGCCGGTTCGGCTCTTTATTCATAACCCGGACATCCCGATTGCCCACGGAGCAGAGATCATCACTGGTCGCACTCTGGTGAATGATCGCTCTATCTGTCCAAACGCCGCTTTTCCCGACACAGAAATCCAGGAGCACGTGCCCGCTAGCGAGAACATCCGCACCACGCGGATATCTCTGGGCCTCCTGGGAGACGGTTTTGTGGAGGCCGTGGCGGACGAGACCTTGATCGAACTGGTCTGGGCCTTGATGGCCAACCCGCAACTCCGCGACCTGACTGGTTCCGCCGGAAGTCGGGTTCTGGTGGCACTCCCGGCAAGATTGGGCGTTGTAAAGCGGCCCTAGGCCGTCGGCTACGGTTTCTGTGTCGTCGAATTTCGCTTGGTCGTCTTGGTGGATAGCGTCGTCCACCATGCCGTTGCTCTTGTTGTCGAATCCGGTGGGCGCGTCTGTATTCGGGGAGCTGGTAGAAGCGAGAACAACACTCAGAAGCACCACGGCCGCCAGGAACTTCACGATTTGTTCCTCTGTGGCAAAGGGCGCACGATGTAAATATCATTTGGCGCAGCGACACACAAGTGTTAAGTGACTACCCGGGCAGAAATAGCCGCACGCCACTGTGCGGTAACTCGCGGATCGTCGGCAATTCTTCTATAACTGGATTGGGGAAGAGTTACCCGTGACAGGGGCACAACCCCGCGAGGTGGCCGAGTCTAGCCCGCCTGCGGCAGGCCCACGGCTTCAAAATCCTCTTGGCTGTGGATCCAGCCCTCCAGGCCGTCGATGCGGACCTTTATCCATACGTCTTCGTTTACGCTGAAAGAGATCGCTTTGGCATCCTCATTCCAGTCGACTGGCGTCCGGGCTTCGAGGTATTCGATCTTGCTTTGCGGCTGCACGATTACATGCTTGGGGGTGAAGCCATCATCGGCTTCGGGAAAGAGACGCACAAACGTGGGTTGCTTATCGCGGTGCGCTTCGACCGTGATCGGATACGAGCAGCGTTCGACTTGTCCCTTCGAGGTTGTCTCAATACAGCGCCAGGCCGGTTGCAGCTTGCCGGTGATCCAATTGATCAGCACCGGGTAAACGATGTTGAAGTTTCCCGTCCACACTCGGAACTTCAGGACATCATGCATTACCGTGGCCGTTGCTCCTCCAAAAGAAGTTGGAGTGGGGCGAAACGAATCAGTGCCAATATCGAGAAACTCTCCATCAATAAATATTGGCGGGCCAAACGGGCCGAAGAGGCGTTCATCCGCGGCATATTTGTCGCGGCCGTATTTGAACCCGAACACCTGCACCCAGCCTCCGCTGTCCGGAGCCGAGGGCAGCTCCATTCCGTGAACCAATATGCCGCTGCCTTGCTTGGTGGTGAACGAGTTCGCGCTGATTCCAACGCTGCTCGCGAACATGCCATTCTCGAAAGCCACCGGGTATGACTCGCGATAAACTACATGCTCTTTCGCATCGCGCAACTCCCACCATTCCACCGTCTCATCGGTTATCCCTTCAATGCTTTGCACGTGAGTCAGCAAGTGGAACGTTTGCTGCGCGACTATAAGACTCTGGCTGCGGTCTGAAACCACCAGCTTCGGAGGAGGCGCGGGCGCGTCGGACTTCGGCACGGCAACCGGGGGGGAAGGAGAAGCAGATAATGCCAGGGGAGAGCTTGGTATCGCCGGCGCCGTTTGGGCGGCCGCAGATGTTTGCGCCTTCTGCGGCGCAGGCTGCGTTGCAACACCTGTCACCGCTTGGGCAAACTTCATTCCCAGGACACGATTGCATCCGATGGAAGATGTACAGGCGAAGGTGCGCAAGCGATTATTCATTTTCGAGAAAGCCACGGCGGTGTGC
>QIAR01000284.1 GCA_003225595.1 Acidobacteriota bacterium
TCCTTACCGGGATCGGATACAAGCCACAGGCCGTCATCAAGAACGGCATGATTTATGGTCTCGGAATTTACAACATGAAGGGCGCGCTGGTGTGCTACACGCATGCGGTGCGCGCACTACAAGAGGCCGGTGTCAAACTGAATGGCGACATCATCCTCGCTGCTGTTGCCGGTGAGATTGAAAAAACGCAATGGGGTGAGTTTCGTGGCCGCGAATATCGAGGCTACGGAGTGGGCACGCACTATCTCGTGAACCATGGCGTGCTGCCCGATATGTGCATCCTGGGCGAGCCGACTGACATGCAGGTGATTCTTGAGCACTATGGATCGCTCTGGGTGCGTATTTCGGCCAGCGGCATGTACGTGCACACCGCCTTCGCTCGCGGTCGCGGGGAAAAAAATTCCATCCGCCGTCTCTACGATGTACTGGATGCAGTTGTGAAGTGGAGTCCCGGCTGGGAAGAGCGAACTGCTTACAAGGGACATAAAGGCATCGCCAATCTCGGCTGCATTCGTGGCGGTCATCCGTGGCGCGCGAGCCGAACCCCAGAGAAAGCTGAGCTGTTCCTCGACCTGCGCGTGCCCCCAAACATGGCCATGCAAGACGCACGCCGCGAGGCCAAAGAACTGTTTGTGGAATTAAGAAACCGCTACCCGGACTATGGTCTGGAATTTGAGACCTATGTGTCCGTACCGGGCGCGACCATCAGCGCCGACCACCCGATGGTGCAAGCAATCGAACGAAACCACCAGCGCGTCATGGGCGAAGCACCCAAACATGACGTAGTGCTGTGGTGCTCGGACGCGTCGGTTATGACACGCTACGGCATCGAGACGGTGAATTATGGGCCCTCGAGTGGTCCGCGCGATGCCGAAGGAGAAAAAGTGAGCATAAAGACTCTGGTGGATATTACGAAAATTTACGCGCTGACTGCGGCAGAGCTGTGTGGTGCACATTCGCAGCCTGATGTTAGGCCGCTACTTTGAAGGACGTCACTTTCCTGTTGAAAGATCACGAGGGCTTTAGGGTCTGTGTCTGTGTGTGTTGCGAACTCGAATCAGTTTGAAGTTGAACAAACCTGCGACTTTCAGCACAGAGTGGCGCAACAATCTAGTGCCGTGGCCCGTTAATTCGCGTCATATCTCGGAGGCTGTCATCCTAAGTGGCCTCCAGGCCGCGAAGGCTCTATGCAGTTGATTTGCAATGCATGGATCCTTGGCTTCAATCAAGATGACAGCGCCGGGCTTATGCCACGAAGGTGCGGGACACTACACTAGCCCACAACGCGAGTCGTGGGCTAGAAGTGGGAAATGAGAAGGCCCCGGGGCGGAAGAACGGTTAACGTACAGACGCTTTAGCCCATGATGTCACAAGTGCCGAGCCAAAACGAAATCGAGCGCCGCTACAAGAACATTCGATCTCGCATGGCTACGGCGGGAGTCGACGCGCTCATCATTTGCGGCAATCAATACGCCGGTTTTGAAGGCGCGGTGTTCTACGCGTCCGGGTTCGAGATCGTGCATCGATATGTTTACGTGCTGCTCCCGCTGGAAGACGAACCCACGCTGGTATTCCCGCGCGAGGCGCGCTGGATTGGCGACAAGGCGAAGCCCTGGGTTAAAAACCAGGTCTGGCCTGATGTTCCAGGGCGTTGGATCTGCGAACGTGCCGAGGAGCGCAAATGGAAACGCATTGGCGTCTACGGCATGAACTTCATCATGGCCGTGCGCGACTACCGCGAGCTGGCCCAAGCATCTCTCGAACTTGTGCCCTTCGACTTTGAGTTCGATATGGCGCGTGCCGTGAAGAGCGAAGAAGAACTCGCCGAGGTCCGGGACGCGATGGACATTATCCTCGAAGGTTTTTGGGCGCTAGTGGATTCATATCAGCCAGGCAAGACCGAGGCCGAAATCATGGCGCCTGCGGTGGAACGATTTTTTGCCCGCGGTGCCGGTCCGCGCATGATGAACATCGTGCTCTCCGGACCCCGTGGCGAAGCGGAAGCGCACTTCAAGGTGCCCGGCCATCGCGTGGTTGCAGCCGGCGACCTTCTCTTATATTCCCTCGAGATCACCGGGGCGGGCGGGTATTGGGTGGAGTTCTCTCGCCCATTGCTGCGCGGGAACCCGAGTGCGACCACGCAGAAAATGGCCGAGGCTTACCCGGAGGCATTACAGGCGGCACGAAAGCTCATGCGAACTGGCGAGTTGGCCAGCAATGTTCATCGGGCTATAGCTGAGACCTTCACCAAATACGGCTTTTCCCTCGGTCACCTCTCCGGTCATTCGATCGGGACGACGATGATTGAGTGTCCGGCCATCGGCGCGAACAGCGAAGTGCCGCTCGAGGAGAACATGATTTTCTCGCTCCATCCTCAGGTGGTGGATCAAGACGGTAAGGTTTGCCTCTACACACAGGACACCTACCGCATCGCTAAGACCGAGGGCGAATGTCTGGCGAATGTTCCGTGGCGGTTCTTTAGCGGGCAAGAGACGAAGGAAAGTGTCGCCCGTTAAGGTTCAATGAGTTACAGCAAAATGTTCCACGTGGAACACTTGTCTCTAGCTTTAGAAATACGTCAGGAGCTTGGATGCGGATTTGTGTAATCGGCTGCGGGGCAGTAGGCAGCCTGTTTGCCGCACACTTGGCCAAAGCCGGTGAGGCGGAGATCTGGGCCTACGACATCTGGGAAGATCACATTGATGCCATCCGCAAGAATGGCTTAAAGCTTTCCGGAGCGGCTGACTTCACGGCCCGCCTCAACGCCACCAGCGACCCGAATGAGGTGCCGCGCTGCGATTATGGCATTGTTGCCACGAAGGCCATTCACACCCGAAGTGCCATTGCGCAAACGGCCCACATTTTCGACGCGAACAGCGCCGTCTGTTCGGTGCAAAACGGCGTCGGGAATGAGGAGATCATCGCTGAGCACGTGAGATACGTGATTCGTGGCACGACCTTTCCTGCCGGCCATCCGATCGCGCCGGGACACGTCAGCTATGACATCAAAGGTGACACCTGGATAGGCCCTTTCGAGCCGACGAACCCGCCCATGAGCAAGGTCGATGACTTGGCAGGACTCGTGACGCGCGCCGGAATGAACACCATCGCTCTGAAAGATGCGCGTGGCGCGCAGTGGACCAAGCTGATCTTTAATGTATCGACGAATCCTGTCGGAGCATTGACACTACTCCATCACGGAGCGGCCGCGCGGTTTCAGCCCACAAGCCAGTTGTTCAACGACCTCATTATCGAAGGCGAAGCAGTTGCAAAAAAATTGGGTATCGAACTTCATGGGGACCCGCGGCAATTGGTGCAGAAGGGGGCCAGTGCTCCGGGAAAACACAAGGCCAGCATGCTGCAGGACGTGCTCTCGACACGCCAGACTGAAGTAGATTTTATGAACGGCGCGATCGTCAAATGGGGTGAGAAGGTCGGAGTGCCCACGCCCCTGAACAAAGCGCTATGGGAGCTGATCAAAGGCCTGGAGCATTCGTGGAGCGATCCGGATTGAAGGCCTTTAACCGCAGAGATCGCAGAGGACGCGGAGGGCTGAAGCCGTCCAGTTTTCGACAGCGGTCGGCACGACTAAAGCCGGAAAGCCAAAAGCAAACCCGAATAACAAACTAATGACGATCCCATTCAATGTTGGTGTCCTACAACTTAGCATGGAGCCGGTGCGGGAAACTGTCGCCATGGCGAAGGCCTGCGAAGAAGCAGGGTTCGATGCCTTCTGGATTGCGGAAGCGTATCCATGGTGGCGTAAGCATTCGTTTGAAGCACGCTCGTCGACTGCGATCCTGGCCGTGATTGCGCACGAGACCAGGCGTCTTCGATTGGGCTGGGGCATTATCTCGCCCTACACACGCCATCCCGTGCAGATCGCGATGGAAGCACGTGTCATGCAGGATTTGGCGGGCAACAGATTTCTTCTGGGCCTCGGCGCTTCCAAGATTTTCATGAAAGAGATTGGTGAAGGCGAAGGGGAGAAGATAGGACCCGCTACGGTGATGCGGGAGAGCATTGAGATCGTCAAAAGCGTGCTTCAGGGCGATGCGTTTCGATATCAGGGGAAGGTTTTTTCTGCCGACGTCCCGCCGCTGAAGCCAGACGCGCACACCCCGCGCGGGATACCACCGATTTACGTTGCTGCGACAGGACCAGTGTTACAGAAGATGTCGGGTTCTATTGGAGATGGGCTGCTCACAGCCAGCATCACCACGCCGGCATTCGTGCGCTACTCGCGGAAGAATATGGAAGAGGGAGCGCGCAAAGCGGGCAAGGACCCGTCCAACTTGATTCTGGGCTCGGTGATCGTCGGCAGCATCGGACACGATTCGGTCAAAGGAAAAGCAGGAGCACGCGAGCAGGCTGCAATGTATCTAGCCAATAAAGTCCAAAATATTAAGGGGTCAGCAGACGTGCTGCTCGAGTGCGCGGGCCTGACGTTTGAAGAGTTACGACCAGTGGCGGACGCTATGGAGAATGGCGGGCGCAAAGCCGCCGCGAAAGCCGTGACCGACGACATTCTGCGCAAAGTCTGCCCCATCGCGGGTACGCCGGACGAATGCATTCAGCGCATCGAAGACTACCGTGCGGCAGGATGTACACACATCATGCTGGAGATCTGGGGAGACGACCGTACGGGGCAAGCTAAACTTTTCGGTGAGGCGGTGCTGCCACACTTCAAAAAATAGGCCACGGGCGCAGAGATATAGAGGCGACTTCCCCGAAAAGATTCTGGTCGGATTCGGATTCAGGATGAGAATTAGCTCGCGGCGGCAGTTGCTCCCTGCACAATCTCCCGAAACTCCTCGTCACTCAGCAACCCCCGCTTTGCCATCGCGTGCTTTTTGACTGAGGCCAAGATAGGCGCACGCTGCTCCGGCTTAATCGAAATGCCGAGTTCTCTACACTTGAGATCGATACTATCTAGTCCGCTCTTTTTGCCTAACACGATACTGCGCCGTGCGCGCACCAGTTCGGAAGAATACGGTTCTATCGCTTCTGGAATATGGAACTGGGTGGCCACGGCCCCGCTTTCGCGCATGAATAGATTCTCGCCGACTAGTGGTTTCCACGCTTCGAGCGTGTACCCGGCCGCCCTACGCACAACCTCAGACACTTCCCGTACTTTAGACAAATCCAAATCCACCGGCACGTCATAGAGGCAGCGCAGTGCAAGCGCAATTTCACCAATGTCGGCGTTGCCCGCGCGCTCGCCCATGCCGTTGATCGTGCCCTGGATCCAGGACGCACCCCCTCGGACGGCGGCAATTGCGCATGCTGTAGCCATTCCGAAGTCGTTGTGGCCGTGGAAGTGCACCGGCGTGTCGTTGCCAACCCAGTGGCATACCTCGCGCGTTAGAAACTCAGCCGCTTCAGGCCCGCATGCACCGATGGTGTCAACCACTACGATCTCCTTAGCACCGGCATCCATTGCCGCGATATAGACTTTTCTCAGGAAATCGAGGTCAGTCCGCGTGCCATCGACAGCGAAGAAAGCAACCGTGATTCCGTTCTGGGCTGCGAAAGAGATCGCGCCTGCAACCCGGCGTAGAACTTCGTCGCGAGAGATGCCATAGGCGTTGAGCTTGATGTCGCTGGTGGGCGCTTCGACGATCGAAGCTCGCAGCCCGAGGCGGACTAGTTCCTCAAGATCGGCACGCACGGCTCGGGAAAAACCCCACAGCTCGGCCTTCAAATTGGCTTTCGACATAAGCTGGATGGCTTCGGCATCTTCCGCCGAGACCCGCGGAAAACCGGCTTCGATCCGGCTCACTCCCAACTCGTCGAGCTTGCGG
>QIAR01000044.1 GCA_003225595.1 Acidobacteriota bacterium
CAGAAAACTCACGTTCACGTCATTGCCGCCACGGTCGTGATTGTCCGAACAATGCAGCGGCTGGTGAAGGTCACCGACAAAATGCACCAGGAACTTGAGCGCCTCGGCACGCTGCTTGCGCGGAAGCGACCGATCCTTCAGCGCGGTTTCCGCCCGCGCGATCGCCGCAATCACGCAATCCCCTTTGGGCGACGGCTGGCAATCGCGGCCCGGGTCGTAGTTGGTTTCGTCTTTCGGGATGTCCACGAAGTGCCAGTTCGCGGTTTCCGGGCGCTGGGGCCGAATCTGGTCGGCGAAGTTCGCTACTGACGCCAAGCTATGGCGTCCCAGAAGTTGGCGCACAGCGGCGCGGGCCGCGGGAGTCAAGCGCGCGTTCGCAATCGTTGCGATAACGATGTGCCCTTCAGGCCCCCATGCCGTCAGGTTGGTGGGCACCAGAAGCCCGGCGCAAAGCGCGATCGCAAGCAAAGCCCGAAGATAACGGTTTAGTTTTTCCATGGCTAGCTCCTGAGTAACGCCTAATTTTTCCAATCGAGGGTTCGTTCGTCCCGAGAACAGGGCCTTAAGGGTCTATGAGGGAAGCGCGCACAAATGCAGGATGATGCGTCGCAGGGATTCTGGACTTCTCGAGTCGCGGAGTCAAGTCCCGCGAAAGAATGGGTGAGGGTGAGTCTGATTTCCACACGGTGGCCCAGCCTGTCCCGCGCATTTCTACTCTCTGGGGTGGCCCGTCCAAGCTTTGCTTGGGCGGGGGGCTGCGGATGGACGCACCCTCACCGTAGGAAGGGTGTCAAGAGGTTGTCTCGAGATTAAACCGCTTTCGTTCACTGAACTGCCGCCTTCCCAGAACCGTGAGCGCGGCCTGTATGTCCATCCGTGGTTCGGGTAGTTCTTCGATTTGAAAATCCTCCTCCGAATTCTCGGGCCCTCCGCAGGAAAACCAGTCCAGGGGTGTTGCTGCTGAGGGTTCGGCGCGTTCTTCCGAACGTAGCTAGCAAGCAATTCGACAACACGTCGATGTACTTCCGGGTAGGAACCGGTTCAGATGGGCGGTTTCACGCTTTCAGCTTCTCGCTTTTGTGACGTGCTTCCCATTCGTCGCGCACATGTTGATAGCGCTGGGCTAGCTCTTCTAGTTCGGCATCGGAGAGCTTTTCGATATCGATCATTTCGTTGTGCGCGCCCTGGATAGCTCGAATCACTTCATCTAGCTTTAGGTGCAACGCGCGAGCGTCGCGGTTCTGAGTGTTCTGGATCAGGAACACGATCAAAAATGTGACGATCGTCGTTCCCGTGTTTATGACGAGTTGCCAGGTGTCCGAGTAGTGATACCGCGGGCCCAACGCTCCCCAAAGCACAACTGTGGCCAAGGCTGCAATGAATGACCACGGCGAGCCTACCCATGCGGCGGATTTGCTAGCGGCTTTTCCGAACCAGATGCTGAACACGTCACTTCGCTTACTTTTCATCGAGGCTACCCTCATTCAATACTGCGCTGGCTTAGATGCAAGAATCCAACCTTCAGTGGTGCTCCCCGTCTTGCCGAATATCAAAGACATACCGGACACACCGTCGTGCGGAATCGTTGCCATCGCGCATAATGCTGGTATTTGGCCTTATACTGCCGCGATGCAAGACACGCGCAGTCGCATCTTGCCAGCGTCACGCAAAACCACAACATGACTGTTCCCAAGCCCGCGCGGCTCGTTTATGTCGACTGGATGCGCGGCCTGGCCTGCGTATTGATGTTTCAGACCCACTGCTACGACTCGTGGCTGGGTGGCGACGCGCGCAAGACCAAGTTTTTCATGTGGTCGCAGCTCGGCGGCACCTTGCCTGCTCCGCTGTTTCTCTTCCTCGCAGGAATTTCCTTCGCCCTGGTGATTGACAAACTGCGGCAGAAGGGACTGGCTTCGAACCAGATCGCACTCACCGTCATTCGGCGTGCCGCCGAAATCTTCGCTCTCGGTCTGTTGTTCCGACTACAGGAATTTCTCATTGCCTTCGGCTGGGCACCCTGGAGTGACCTGTTGCGCGTCGATATCCTGAACACCATCGGACTTTCGATGGTGCTGATGGGCATCGCTTGTTGGATGGTCTTGTCGCTGAGCCGCAGTCCGCGAACCCGCCTTCATTTAATCGGAACTGCGGCCGCAATCGCGCTGGTCATTTCTCTGGTCACGCCTCCGCTATGGACCACATGGCGCCCGCGCTGGATGCCATGGCCGCTGGAGTCCTACATCAACGGCGTGCACAATCTCGGCCAACCCCAACCGTGGCTGTTTCCGATCTTTCCCTGGACGGCATTTGCCTTTCTCGGACTCGCGATAGGTTTTATTCTCCTGAGCGATTGGAGCCGCGAGCACGAAGCTGGCAGCTTTGCACTGGCTGGCACGGGAGGCCTCGCGCTCATTCTGCTGGCCCGCTGGCTTGATGCGCGGCCGTGGCACGTATATGCCGTTTACGATTTCTGGCACACGAGTCCGAGTTTTTTCCTGATTCGCGCGGGGATCCTGTTTTCCATCCTGCTGGCGGTCTATGCCTGGTGCCGCTGGGGACTAGGTCATTGGGGCTTTAGTCCGATAGCTCAGTTAGGACAGACTTCACTGCTGGTCTACTGGGTGCATATTGAATTCGTGTACGGCCGTTTCTCAATCCTGCCCAAGCGAACCGTTGGCATTCGCACCGCATCCTCCGGACTTCTAGTGATCTTCCTTTCCATGTTGCTGCTCTCGCTCTTGCGCAGCAAGATCAAGTCCAGCCGTCTGACACGCCAGAGCGCTGTCGAGGGAAAGACGGCAGTCCGAACGGCAAGATCCTGAATGTAGCCCGTGCGGCAAACCTAGAGGCCCCATTCTTCAAGAGCCGGCCACCCTTTCGTGCTCTCTCGGAGTTCAAAATCGGAAAGTTCCCGAAATGTGTTATGCCCCATCGAGAAAATCATCGTGCTCGCGCAGGCTATTGAAACCTAAAGGGAAGTAAATCCACGGACGGCTCGGGTGAAACGGCTCGTGTGGAAGTGTGCTCACGGTCCAGGAACCACGCTGAGGTTACTTTTCGGAAGCAGTATGAAATCTCTCGAGCCATCAACATGCGTGGTTTAAATTACCTGCAAGCGTGGTTACCGTCTCACGTCCTTTGTTGGAGTGAAATCACTGATGTCCAATGCCTCTTTCGAGTTGAAGCCTCCACCGCCATGCGGCGTTTCGCCGGGCTTATTCAAGAAGTGGGGGATGCCTTTGCTGCTGGCTGGCACTGCAACTCTCGTCGTGTGGTCCGGGCTACTGAGGAGCCTGTTTTCCGCCAATTTTCTCCCGCATGGCACCTGCTATTTGTGGAACCGCCCGCTGGTTTGGCTCCACCTGACCTCCGACGTACTGATATGGCTTTCGTACATCGCCATTTCTTGCACCCTGGTTTTTCTGGAGCGACGGATGCGCAAAGATATCCCGTTCCAATGGGTGTACCTAGCCTTTGGCGCGTTTATCGTGGCCTGCGGATTTACCCATTTGATGGAAGTGATCGTGTTGTGGAAACCGGTGTATTGGCTGTCTGGCAGCGTCAAGGTCGTGACTGCAATTGCCTCGGTAGGCACAGCGATCGCGCTTCCGTCTCTTGTGCCAAAGACCATCGCGATGATCCAGACCGCCCAAGTGTCCGATGAACGAGAGCGCAGCCTCGAGATCGCCTATCAGCAACTGGAACTGCGCAACAGCGAGGTCGAACGCGCAGCCCAACTCAAGAGCCGGTTCCTGGCCAGCATGAGCCATGAACTGAGGACGCCCTTGACCGCCATCATCGGATTCTCTGATCTACTGGCGGAAGGCACAGTCGGCCAGCTCAACGACAAGCAACGTCGCTTCGCCGGCCACATCCGTGAGAATGGCCGGCATCTCCTGCAATTGATTAACGATATTCTGGACATCTCCAAGATCGAGGCGGGCCGTCTGGAGCTCAATCTCCAGAATTGTAATGTTGAAGAAGTGCTCCAGGAAACCCTGACCGCCATCGATCAACTTGCTGAAAACAAGCAAATCCATGTGGAATGTGTCGCCTTGAGCGCCCAATGGGTTCATGCGGACCGGGTGCGTCTCAAGCAAATGCTCTACAACTTGCTCAGTAATGCGGTGAAGTTCACATCGAGTGGCGGCAAAGTCACAGTGGAATCGGAGTTCGAAGATGAATTCGTGAAGATCTCGGTTACCGATACAGGCGCGGGCATCAGGGAGCAAGATCTGGGGCTCATCTTCGAAGAATTCCGACAGGCAGGTGGAACCGGGGGAGTGGGCCGCGATGGAACCGGCCTGGGCCTCGCTATTACCCGGCGGCTGGTGCAACAGCATGGGGGAAAAATCTGGGTCACCAGCGAAGTAGACATTGGCAGTCGCTTCAGCTTTACACTTCCAGCAGGGCGGGTGGTTTCGGGAGTGAGGGATGCAGTGCTGAGGGCCGCACCTGTAAATCAGGGTGTGACGTCGAACAGTGAGCGGCCTCTCATTCTTGTGGTCGATGATCAAATCGCCGTCTGCGAACTCATCAAGAACTATCTGGAGCCGGAGGGCTACGCGATAGAAACCGCCCACTCCAGTACGGAAGCGCTCGAGAAGGCGCGCCGCTTGCGTCCCGCCGCGATTACGCTCGATATGCTGATGCCCGGGACTGGCGGCTTCGAAACACTCTGCCGGTTGAAAGACTCGCGTGAGACGGCGAATATTCCGGTGGTCGTCGTCTCGGTGGTCCGGCAGGAGAGCATGGGCTTCACTCTGGGTGCGACTGAATACGTGGCCAAGCCGGTAGAGCGGGCTGCTCTACTTGAGGTGCTTCGCAAACATGTGTCGCCTCGTTCGGATAGCGCCTGGAATGTGCTGGTGGTGGATGACGATTTAGAAACTCGCAATTTCGTGAGCGAAACCTTGCAGTCCGCCGGGTACAGAGCCCGAGCGGTTACGAATGGAAGAGAAGCTCTGGAGTTGCTGTCCGGTCACCAAGTGGATTCACTGATTCTCGATCTCGTGATGCCTGAAATGGACGGTTTCGAGGTCCTGCGCAACATCCGAAGAAGCGCGAGCTTGCGCGATACTCCCGTCTTCGTACTTACCGGCAAAGATTTGTCGGAGACGGAAGTCGCAGTACTGACGGAGGAAACGCGTGCCTGGCTGCGTAAGAGCGGCCCTTGGAAAGACGACCTGTTGACGCAGCTACGGCGGGCGGTAGCAACCTAATCGGCAGGCAAATTTTAGGTCCTCGCCTCCTGCTCATCGCACGCTTGCGCTCTCCTCTGTGCCCTCTGTGGTTGTTGTTTCTTGACCACAGAGGGCACAGAGGAGCACGGAGGCTGCGCCATGTACACCAGCAGGATTGAGGCACTTATTGCAAGATGAGCAAAATTCTGGTTGCAGAAGACAACACCGCGAACCTGGAACTGATTCGCGAAATTCTCCAACTGCACGGTTTTGGCCTGTTCCACCAGGCTGATAGCCTGCTCGCCGTTGGAGGCTTCCAGAACCTGGTGGCAGTGCACTCGGCAGGCCAGCCCTATTTCGCAGGCGCAGGCTGCGGCGTGGCACTTGGCGTGGAAAAATTCACCTTCGGTACCTGACGGGATCCTTCCGAGGCCGCGAAGTAAGCACTATTGGGCTTGAAGCCCGCCCAATTTGCGAAGATATTGTGTGGGAACTGTTGGACGTACGTGTTGTAATCCTGCAGCGTGTCGTTATAGCGCTTGCGCTCCACGGCAATCCGGTTCTCGGTGCCGGCGAGCTCATCTTGCAGTCGCATAAAATTCTCGTTCGACTTCAGTTGCGGGTAATTCTCTACGATCAGTAAAAGGCGGCCCAGAGCGCCGTCAAGTTGTTGGTTGGCGGCGATTTTTTCCGCGGGCGTCCCGGCCGAAAGCAGCGCCGAGCGCGCCTTGGCGATGTCGCCGAAGACGGTCTGCTCCTGCTGCGCGTAACCCTTCACGGTTTCGACGAGATTGGGAATCAGGTCGGCTCGGCGTTGCAGCACGATGTCCACTTGCGACCAAGCGGCTTTGACCGCTTCATTCTTGCTGACCAGCGTGTTGCGCACGCTCACGTACTGTCCGAAAAGGAACAACGCGATCAGTACCAGCACCACAAATACGATCAGTGCTTTGCTCATGGTTTTCTCCTGAACACAAAATCGACGGCTCAGCTACGAGCCTCGCGGGTCCGACGAATCCAGCATCCTGTCCACAGCTGCAGTTACCTGCTCTATGCTGGAAAGATAGCGCGTGGCTATGTCTTCAATATCAAGCTTTTTCACATCGGTCTTATGCTCGCGGACATCCAGCAACTGGTGAAAGGCTGATGGATCGAAACCGACACGAGCCGCAATTGCCGTGACACTCTCGCGCCTCGAGGCCGGCATGGGTCCTCCTGTCGCCCTCAGCGCATGACGGAAGAGAGTGGAGAATGCAGATACAGAGTGCAGCAGCAAGTGGCGCGCCTTGCGCTGATCGTGCGCGGCCAGGAGCAGACCCTGGCGCAGCAGGATCAGCTTCTCGCGCAATTCGTATTCGACTTGCGTACGGTGCAGGTGCATGGGAATTTTCAGCTCTGTAATTACATCATCCCCGAAAAGCACACGATGTTGCGCCTTAATATCAATGAATTCCATGGAGAAAACATCGGCAGAGCGCTCCAATTCCTCGCGCGCCATGAACAGAGGAGCTGGCTGCTTCTGTTTGTTCCACCATTCAACTGCCGGAGCAACCGCCTCAAGCATCGGGAACGAGGTACCGCGCAGAATGCAGAGCAAGTTTATGTCGGAGAACTCAGGATCGAATTCGCTTGACACCGCTGAGCCGTAGAGGATCACACTCTGCAGGTTTGGACCCGCTGCCGCGCGTAATCGGCTGACAAACTCGTCGATCTTCTTTTCTGGAACCTTCGTTTCTGTAATCTTATTTTGTGGAACCATTATTCCCTCGCTTGCTGAAGCTACCATCCCCCGCTCGCGCCGCCACCACCGGAGCTGCCTCCGCCGAATCCTCCAAATCCGCCA
Source organism: Acidobacteriota bacterium (assembly GCA_003225595.1). GTDB lineage: Bacteria > Acidobacteriota > Terriglobia > Terriglobales > Acidobacteriaceae > Gp1-AA124. Next base: position 7,027 of record QIAR01000044.1, read on the forward strand.
CCTCCACCGAATCCCCCACCGCCGCCCCAACCCCCACCGCGCGAACCTCCTCCCCAACCACCGCCACCACCAAACAGTAACCACCAGAATAAAAGCCGCCGCAGAGGAGTGAACAGAACGATCAGGATAACAATGATAGCTAGGATGATCGTGCCGCCCGAGACGCCCGGGTGCGGCTGTTCTTGGTAACTGGTCGGTGCGGTTGGCTTTTCTGTAGTGATCTGGACTCCGGCATCGTTCGCGATCACTTCCGCAATGCGTGTCGTCAGCAGGAGCAGAGCTCCGCCGTAATTGCCATTGCGCAGTTGGGGAACCGCCTCGCGCCCGAAGCCACCGACTTTTCCATCCGGCAGTATCGGCTCGAGTCCGTAGCCCACTTCGATGCGATATTTGCGATCCTTCACGGCGAGCAGGATCAGAACGCCGCGGTTTGTAGACTTGCTGCCGATTCCCCACTTCTTAAACAGGTCTACGGCGTAACTCTCAATGTCGGAGCCATCGAGCGAATTCACCGTAACCACAGCAATTTGCGCGTGCGCCTTCTCGTCGATCTGCCGACAGATGCTGTCGATTCGGGCAATCGTGTTCTGGTCTATGGCGTGAGCGAAGTCGTTAACGTAATCAGTGGGATGCAACTGCGACACGGGTTCGGATTGCGCGCCGCGCACGAGCGTGAGTGCAGTAACGATCAGACAGAATTTGACACCCCACTTCATCGCGGGAAATTGTACAAGAGCGATAACCGTTCGCTCTGCAATTCGACGGAGTCCTCGACCGTGAAGTTTGGTGTCGAGCGCGGAAGCGTCGTGCGGGCTAGAGAAAAATCCCGAAGATCGTTCAGAACTGCCGGAGGAATTCGACAACCTGACGCTCGGCCCAGTGCCCGTCGTAACCGTTGGGCGCGGCAAGGAAGGAACAATGTCCGCCGTCTTCTGTTTCGACGAAAGTAATATTGGGGTTCGCGAGAATCTTCTTCCGCGTCTCGGGCAGGATGCGAATGAAGGGATCATTCGCAGCGTGCAGGATTAATGTCGGCACCGCAATTCGGCTCACCACGTTGGAAGCCGCCGCACGCGCGTAGTAGTCCACAGCACCCGCGAAGCCACAATAATAGGCGGTAATCTTGTCATCAAAGTCCCGCAGACTGGTCAGGCCGCGCAACCGTGAGATGTCGAAGTACTGGGGGAACAGTCTCGCCTTGGCTCGCAAACGGCGCCGGAGCTGCCACAGGAAGTAGTACTCGTAGACGCGGTTGCTCCTTATGTGAACCGCGTCGGAGGACGCGGCAAGATCCACGGCTGGACAGACGGTCACGACAGCCCGCAATTGCGACGGAGCTTCCTTACCCCATTCGCCTGCGAGCTTGAGTACCAAATTTCCGCCCATCGAAAATCCGACTAGCGCGAGTCGCGAGATCCTCTCCCGCTCGATCAATTCGCGCGCAACGGCCGCGCCATCCGTCGAAAGCCCAGAGTGGTAGAGAGTGGGGGCCAGGCCGTCGGTTCCACCGCAGTTGCGTTGGTTCATGCGCACGACGTTCATGTTCGCCGCAAAACCCTTGTTCGCAATACCCAGCATGTATTGTGATTCGCTGGAGCCTTCAAGGCCGTGGACCACGAGCACAGTGAGCGCGTTTTCGCGGTCCTTCTGCCAATGGCAACGACAGAGGACTTTAGTTCCAGGTTCGACTTCGATCAGGCGTTCTTCGGCGACTGGCAGAGAGATCTTACGCGAAAGGAAAAAGGCTGCCAGCGTTTGCCGATGCCCTCCACGTAAGCCTCGCCGCGGATGAAAACCCGGCTGGCTGATGTTTGATTGCATACCGTACACCCATTGATTTTAAATAGAAGTGCGGCTGACCGCTTTGTCGACGACAGCCGCTGGCGTGGACGCCCCGCCACACAGGAGTTATAACATGCCGATCTATGAGTTCATCTGTAAGAATTGCAAGCACGAGTTCGAGGCCCTGGTCTACGGCAACGAGAAAGCGGAGTGTCCCAAGTGCCACGGCAGGAAACTCGAGCCCCGGCTCTCGCTGTTCGCGGTTTCGGCGAAGGGTTCATCGACCAATACCAGTTCGCCTGAAGCTTGCGGCACGTGCGGCGATCCGCGGGGCGCGGGCGCGTGCTCAATGCCCGATTTTGACTAGAGCAGTGCTCCACTCGAACCAGAGTCTTCTCCGTTCCCACAAGTTGTTCTAATACAAACCGCATTGTCTGCCTGCATGGGTCGTCGGGAATGAGATAAGCTGTCTGGCTGCGGCGGGTCGCGTACAATTTGACCGCGCCATAGGAGACAAGCTGAAAACCGCTCTCGCCAATGACTCTTTAGAAAGCTAAAGCAGCGGTGACTTTGGACACCAGTATCGGGTAACTGCTGTTACTTTGCTCCCTCCATAAACTCGAATAGGATCTCGCTAGAGATTTTTCAAGCAGTAGCCGCAATTATGGATCAACGTCGCAAGCCGCGAGTGGACGCCATGCTGCCGGTGCGCATCTGGGGAGTGGATAGCTATTCTCGCCCCTTCATGCAACTGGCTCGGGTCAAGAACGTCAGCAGCGCGGGCGCTGTAGTGCAGGGCGTAGGTCCACGGATCAAGCCTGGGGAAATCGTGGATGTGCAGTACGAGGGAAACAAGGCCCAATTTCGTGTTGTGTGGACCGGCAACATGGGCACACAACTGCAGGGCGAAATCGGCATAGAGAAGCTGCCCACCGAACCATGCATCTGGGGCGTCAACCTGCATCGCTGCACACAGTTCGTGGGAAACGGGTGATCGGCCGACAGGCTTCCGTTCGTAGGTCGCAGGTCGCGTCTGCGGCTGAATGCCCCATTTATTACTTTCCTCTATTTCCTTTTTTCCCCTGCAGTGACTATGTTCGGGCAATATCCGCCAGCTATATGATTTCTGCCTAGTGTTACCTGCGAGTACGCTCGGCCTGACCTGCAGGTGCGCGTGGTGTTAGCATTGATAAATTGCTGGCAGCGGAATGAAAAGGACGCTCGACCCTGAATAGAGAGATCAATTCCTGCGCCAGCGCCAAACTCTAAAGCTCCATGCACGTAAAGATTCTGGGGTCCGCAGCGGGAGGAGGATTTCCGCAGTGGAATTGCGGCTGTGCGAACTGTAGTTCCTTGCGCGCTGGAAAGTTTCACGGCAAAGCGCGGACACAGACGCAGGTTGCCGTAAGCGATGATAGCGGCTCCTGGTTCCTGCTGGGCGCGTCTCCTGATCTTTGCACCCAGATCGAAGCGACTCCCGAATTGCATCCGCATGATGGGGTCCGCCAGTCTCCTATTGCCGGTGTAGTGCTGGCGAGCGCCGATCTCGATCACCTGCTCGGACTACTCCTGTTGCGGGAGTTGCAACCGCTGCGCATTTATGCGGCCGCTTCGATCCTGCGAATCTTGCGCGAAGAAAACAGCATGTTTCGTATGCTAAATCGTGCGTCCAACCAGGCAGTGTGGTCGGAGATTAGGCCCAGACAAGAATTCCCGCTGCTCTCCGCCGAAGGTATCGATTCGGGTTTGCGCTGCGAGCCGCTGATATTGGGATCACGTTATCCAGCATACGTTGCACAGGAACACGCCGCGACTCTCTCACCATCCGAGGCACTCCTGGGATTGATTTTGGAATCGGAATCGGGTGGACGGCTAGCTTTCATGCCCGCAGTTCCGCGATTGGACGATGCGCTTTTGGAACATTTAGAATCCACAGATGTGCTGCTTTTCGATGGCACCTTTTGGAGTGATGACGAGTTGATCCGGGTACGAGGCGGCGGACAGACGGCACGGGAAATGGGGCATGTCCCTGTTTCTTCCCAGTACGGAAGCTTGAACAGTTTGGCTGCGCTGCGGCGTCCTCGCAAGATTTTTTTGCATGTCAATAATACCAATCCCATACTCAACGAGACCGGGCCAGAATTTCGCGCTGTCCGCGAGGCGGGTTGGGAGGTGGCAGAGGACGGATGGCAATTCGAACTGTAGACCCTGCTGCTGAGGACCAGTTGCTTTCAGTAGAGGAATTGCGGGCGCGGCTGTGGGAAGTCGGCGAAGAGCGCTATCATCACCGCCATCCGTTCCACCAATTGATGCATGAAGGGCGCCTGGATCGCGGTCAACTGCAGGCATGGGCGCTGAACCGCTACTATTACCAGAGCCGCATCCCGATCAAAGATGCAATCATTCTTTCGCGCAGCGAAGACCCGGCATTCCGGCGTGTCTGGCTCAAGCGCGTGCTGGATCACGACGGCGATGCCACGACCGATGGCGGGATCAAGCGATGGTTGAAACTGGCCGTGGCCACGGGACTGGACGCGGATCGCGTGGCGCGTAGAGAAGAAGTGCTACCGGCCACACGCTACGCAGTGAATGAATATCTAAACCTGGTGAAGAATCGCACGTTGCTCGAAGCCGTGGCCTCATCGCTGACGGAATTGTTTTCCCGGGATTTGATTTCGTTGCGCATGGAGCGCCTGCGAGAGCATTATCCGTGGCTCTCGGGTGGACTGGATTATTTCGAGGAACGGCTTCATCAGGCTCCGGAAGACGCGCAGTTTGCTTTCAACTATGTGTTTCAGCACGCGCACACACGCAGCGAACAGGAACTCGTGATCCAAGCGTTGCGTGATAAGTGCGACATCCTGTGGGCGCAGCTCGATGCACTCTACTTCGCTTACGTGCAGCCGGGTTGGCCTCCGCCGGGCGCGTTCCAAGTCGAGGCATCTTAGCCGTGCCGCGGCCGGTAGATGACAGCCAGCCGCGCCTTGCTGCGGGGTGCCGTTGGGGCGGCGGGGGTGACGAAGGGAAGATGATTCTGTTTCCCGAGGGCGCGATCCGGGTGCAGGGAACGGGAAGAAAAATCCTCGACCGGTGCGACGGACAAAATACGTTTCGCGAGATCGTGCAAGAGTTGCAGGCACATTACACGGCTTCCGAACCGGCGCAGATCCGCGACGAGGTGGCCACGTTTCTCGAACAACTGCAGCAGAAACGGATTGTGGATTTTTGATGTTGCCGAACCCACTCGCACTTATTGCCGAAATCACACACCGTTGCCCACTGCACTGCGTTTACTGCTCGAATCCTCTGCAAATGGCAGGCGCGAATTCTGAGCTTTCCACCGAAATTTGGTTGCGGGTCTTCCGCGAGGCTGGAGAACTCGGGGTGCTCCACCTCCACCTCACCGGGGGCGAGCCACTGGCGCGCGCGGATCTGTGCGAACTTATCGCCGGAGCGCATTCGGCAAATCTTTATACCAACCTGATCACTTCCGGCATCGGTCTTTCTGAATCAAGGCTGGGGGCGCTGGTCGATGCCGGGCTCGACCACATTCAACTCAGCTTCCAAGATTCGCGAGAAGACGCGGCCAACTGGATCGCTGGCGCCCAGGCCCATGCCCATAAAGTAGAGCTAGCGAGGGCCATCAGCAAGCATCGGGTTGCATTTACCGTAAATGTGGTAGTGCACCGGCAGAACCTCGATCATCTCGAAGAAATGATTTCGTTCATCGAACAACTCCAGCCTGACCGCATGGAGATTGCTCACGCACAATATTATGGCTGGGCTCTGCAGAATCGCGCTGCGTTGATTCCGACCCGAGAACAACTCGATAAGACACTAACAATCGTAGCTGCGGCCGAAACACGGCTGGCAGGCACGATTCGAATTGACTCCGTAGTCCCCGATTACTATGCCCGATATCCAAAAGCGTGTATGGGCGGTTGGGGCCGCCGCTTGATGCTGATCGATCCAGCGGGCGACGCGCTTCCCTGCCACGCTGCCGGAGTGATCGCGGGCCTCGAGTTCGATAACGTGCGCGATCAATCTCTGGGATGGATCTGGCGGGAGTCGTCGGCGTTCCGTCGTTTTCGCGGCGAAGAATGGATGCCGGAGCCCTGCCGCAGTTGCGAACGCCGCACTGAAGATTTTGGTGGCTGCCGCTGCCAGGCTTTTCTACTGACAGGCGACGCGACGGCGACTGACCCTGCCTGTTCACTCGCTCCCGCACATCGGATCGTCGAGGCAGCAGTGCTCGAGGTAAATTTGGGGGAAATAACTTCCCGCGAGCCTGAGAACCCACAGCCTGTCAGTGCTTCTTCGCTGCGACAACTCCAACAGCAGACGGCTGGATTCTGGTCGTACCGGATGAATCCGGAATAGATTTGCGGTACTTGACCTCTTCAGCTGAAACCGATTATTTTGGGCTTCTGACAGTCACCCAAGACAGTCACCCAAGACAGTCGCTAATGCGGTCACGACAAAAGGCTGGTGGGAGTTACAAGAGAAAAGCGCCCCCAGACTCCAGTTGGAATCTTGGGGCGCTCCTCAAACAGCCCTCCCCCAGAACTGCTCAATCAAATCGTAAATACCAGAAAAGCGGCGTGAATGGCACAAAGGTGCCAATTGCACTACAACTCTGTGGAAAAAGGTCATGCGTGTTTCAGCGCGTTTGGCGTCAGGAATAGTTAAGGGCTGACCGTGGTACCAACTCCGGTCAGCCCTCTTCCGTAATTGCTCGCCGCTCGTTTATTGAACCGTCAAAATAGCAGGCGGAGCGGCGGTCACTGCTCCAGACGTGGTGCCAATGTTCGTGGTGCCAACGCCGGTAGTAGTTGCCAAACCGGCCCCATTCGGGCCATTCGCAATGGTCGCCACGCTGGAAGAAGACGAGCTCCAGTGAGTCGTGAGCGTTATGTCCTGTGGCGTTACGCCGCCACTGAACGTACCCATCGCCGTGAACTGCTGAGTGCTTCCTACCGACACCGTCGGGGCTGCTGGCGTAATCGCGATCGACGCCAGCGTGCCACTGAAGATGGTCAAGGTAGTTGTCGCCGGGGTGACTCCCGAAACCGTCGCAGTGATGGTCACTGATCCGGCCTTCTTGCCGTGAGCCACTCCAGAGCTTCGAACCTGAGCAATATTCGGGTGGTTTGATTTCCAGCTGACACCGCTCAGATTGGTGGCCGTACTTAGGTCACTGAAGGTACCCGTGACCGTGAACTTCACAGACGTGCCCTTCGCGATTGTCGGATTGCTTGGGGTAATGGCGATCGAAACCAGGTGCAAAATCGAAACGGTCAAGCCAGTAGAACCGCTGACCGAACCCAAAGTTGCCGTTATTGTCGTAGCTCCAGTTGCAGCACTGGTAACCAATCCCTGATTGTTGATCGTCGCAGTGGCCGCACTCGAGGAACTCCATAGAACCGAAGCGGTGATGTCCTGCGTAGTGCTGTCGCTGAAGGTGCCCATCGCGGTGAACTGTTTGGTAGTTCCCACTGCCATGCTAGAACTAGCCGGCGTGACTGTGATCGAAAACAGGGTTGCGCCGGTTACATTGAGAGTCGCGGTCCCCGTGACTGAGCCGGAAGTGGCGCTGATGGTTGCCGTGCCGACGCCAACCCCTGTCGCCAAGCCGGCAGAGTTGATGGTCGCGACAGTCGATGCGGATGACAACCACGCCACTGAACTCAGTACCTGAGTACTGCCATCGTCAAAGCTTCCGATCGCGGTGAATTGCTGAGTTGTTCCTGCCGCAATCGACGCTGTTGCCACGGCAATCGACGCGGTTGCAGGAGTTACTTCGATAGAGGTCAAATTCGCAGGCACGACTGTCAAGGTCGTGGTGTCAGTGAGTGATCCAAGAGTCGCGGTAAGAGTCGTGCTTCCTGCCGCCACAGTGGTGGCGAGGCCGGCATTGTTGACGGTGGCTACAGATGTCGATGATGAGCTCCAGGTCACACCACTAACGAGATCCTGCGTCGACAAGTCGCTGTATGTGGCTGTAACCGTGTACTGCTGGTTGATGCCGATGCCCAGCGTCAGTCCATCCGGCGTGATCGAAATTGAGGTGATGGTCGGGTTGGTGACGGTGAGCGTAGTGCTTTGCCTGACGCTGCCGAGCGTGGCACTGATGGTGGTTGAGCCCGCAGCCACACTGGTGACCAGCCCGGTTGCATCAATGGTTGCGTTGGAAGGAGCAGATGAACTCCAGGTGACCAAGGCCGTGAGATCGCGACTGCTTCCGTCACTGTAGCTGCCGATGGCAGTGAATTGCTGGGTCGTGTTGACCGGCATCGAGGAAGCTAGTGGAGACAGAGTAATTGACGTCAGGTTAGCAGCAGCGTTGGTCACAGTGAGGATCGCTGTCCCGTTGATACTTCCAGATTGCGCGGTAACTGTTACCACGCCGACTGCGACGCCACTTGCGGCACCCGCACTGTTGACTGACGCGAAATTCGTGTCAGACGAGCTCCATTGCACAGAACTGGTTATGTCTTTGCTGCTGCCGTCAGAGAATTTTCCCGTCGCCGTGAACTGCTGAGTCGCTCCGGCGGAAATTGACATGGTAGCTGGCGTCACCTGAAGCGAAGAAAGGGACGGAGCAAGAGCAGATGTAGAGCCCGATCCACCTGATTGCCCACCACCGCCACAGGCAATCAACAATGAAAGAGAGAATAAGACCAGGACCAACGATGCAGTTTTCACACTTGTTTCTCCAATTCGATTTTTGGGCTCAAACATTTCTCAGCTTTTAGAAAGGGGTGTTCTGTTTGCATTCTATTTGGGAAATTCCCTTTTTGATCCGACCTCAGGTTACGTAGGTAACCCCTTCTGTTCGTGTGGAATAAAGGGACTATTGCAAGCCTGAGATGTGAAAACTTGTGCGCGAATGCTCCATGAGGAATGCGTCTACCTAAGCATCGATCGCGGGCAGGTCTACAAGCAGTTGAGTTACCGGCACCTTACAAGCTCTCCGGCCGTCCAGTCGACTTTTCGTCTCTGGAAGCAGAGTTGCTTAGTCCAACTGTGGAGGCTATTCGGAGGTCTTCGAGGTTCTCCAAAGTGCTAGCGCTATCGTTCCCCCTACTTGAGATCCGAAGCACGACGAAGATTGTAAGCCACCGATCGTCACGCCCCAATCCGGGACTGTGGTCTTGTTTAGCACCGGGCTAACGGGCATTGCCAGGCGTCATCAAACGCCGCTTAAGAAAAGGGGACTAGAGAGACATGCGTAAGACTTTCGCATTTTCCATCCTCGCGCTCGCGCTGCTGCTGGTCAGCCCCGCGTTCGCGGATACTTGTATCAGTTTTGCTGGCTACAACTGTGCTTCTCATGTGACCGACAACGTTCACATCGTGGGCCAGTCCGGAACCGGCCTAGATGTGGGCACAACCCAAGGCTTGATCACCGGGAGCAGTTTCACGGTAGAGATGACAGGTAACAGGTCCACGCTTGACATCATCCTGATCGCGGCTTCTCCTCTGCCTCTTACCGGGACCCTGAACGGAATCAGCTTCACCAGTCTGTCTAGTTTTCCGGAAGGTGGCGCCATTAACGCCATCAATAACACCCTTACGGGACTTGGCTTCGGGACGGCAACGTACTTTGGCTACGTCGATCTGAACTCGCCTCTGGCCGCGAACGCCAGTCTGACGGTGAACATCGCCGGGCTGCCTTCAGGAGTGGTGATCTACGGAGTGGCCATGAACAACGTCTGCACCGATAAAGGCTGCACGACGGTGATCACGGACATCACACAGGTCACGCCGAACTCTGAAGGCGGAGTCTACAAGCCGAATACTCCTGTTCCTGAACCCGGTAGCTTGATGCTGCTCGGTACCGGCCTTGTCGGACTTGCGGGCATGGCACGCCGTCGTTTCAAGCGTAGCTGATAGCAGCGCACAAAACCTCCTTTGCACAAAGAACCCCGGAGACAACTTCGGGGTCTTGTTTTGCTCGGGGGATTCCAGCAATAAGCTGCTCCGGGTTATGACTCCCGACTAGCGCATGCGTTGGGCGAACCGCTCAGATTGCGTCTTATGTGAGTTCTTGGGACCTTTCCGGGATTTGCAACGAAGAGTGAAGCGCGCGACGAAAGATAGACTGGGCTGGATGAGGAAATCCTTCATTCTCCGGTAATGACTTACGAGGTGCGAAGGAGGAAGCTGGATCCTAGGCGGCGTCGGCCGAGCGCGCTGCGGCGTTCGCAACCGGCAATTGGGCTGCTACCAGTGTTCCCTTGCCATTGGAATTAATCTCCAACCCGCCGCCGAGTTGCCGGAGTCTTTCTCGCATCCCTCTGATTCCAACCCCGGGGGTGCCAGCAGAGGCCATTTCATGGAGCTTCTCTGGCGGTATACCCTTGCCTCTATCCTCCACTTCCACGCGAACATGGCTCGTGGCGCGAACAATGCGAATCTTGGCTGTGGCGCTTTCTGAATGACGATGAATATTCGTGAGGCATTCCTGCACTGTCCGAAAGATGGCAATTTCTAATTCCCGTGACAGCCGTCCGAAACCGTCGGGAAACTCCAGATCAACCTTAATCTGACTGCGTTGCGCAAATCCATCTATGTACCAACGAAGAGCCGACGAAAGCCCTGTCTCATCGAGCAGCGGCGGATGAAGCAAGTGAGACAGCGTGCGGATGTCCTTGCTCATTTCCTGAACCAGAGCCTCGCTATCCGTGACGGCGCGAGCTGTCTTGGTAAGTCGTTCGATGTCGGAGCGTACGACAGATAGGTTCATCGCCAGGCCCGCTAACAGTTGCCCAACGCTATCGTGCAATTCGCGGGCGATGCGCCGCCTCTCCTCATCTTGCAGTTGGAGCAGACGTGCGGTGAGCTCGCGGAGGCTTTGATTGGCGGTATCGAGTTCCGCCGTACGTTGTTTGACGCGGCCTTCCAAATCGCCTTGCGCTTTCCGCAGTGCTTCCTCACGACGGCGATGTGCTTCTCCCATCACCGCGGTGGCGCCAGAAACCAACAAGAACGCAAGAATGCCAACGAACTGTGTCGTGTTGGCGATACGAAATGAGTGAATAGGGGGAATGAACCAATATTGCGCCCCAAGGAGGGCAAGAACAGCGGTCACGACTGAGGGGCCGACACCGCAGTACAAGGCGGAAAAAACCACCGCTGGGAAGAGCATAACGTAGGGAGCGTAATCGCCGAGTAGAGGTTTCAGGGCCCAACGGACCAGCAAGGCAACTGCAGTTGCTAAGAGCGCGGCGGCGTAGCGCGTCGCTGTTTTCTTTGAGATTTGTGCAGAGAGCGCGCCGTAATTCGCCATCCTCATATCCTCGCCTCGGTCAAACCTCGGAGCAGCCCAGAAGCGGCGGGAACTGCTCTGACAACGCGTCAAAAATGTTATAACAAGAGGGACACTAGAGCAAAGAAATATTGGGGTGAGCCAAACCGTCCCGAACTGGGACGGGAGATGGGGGAATCAAAGGCCGCGCGGGAACCTAAATTCAACAAGATGCAGGATTTAGGGATGGCAGTTTTAGACCTTAACTGCCCGTGCAAGGCAACGATTGTGCTCTTGATTGCCTTGAGATTTGGGTAAAGCGCTATCAGACTGTCCACTTCGTCTTTCGTCGCGAAGCCCTTCAAGATAGGCCAAGTCAACGTAACTCGGGGTGGGAGATGGGAATCGAATCCGCTCCGAAGCAACTAACAAAGGACTTAACCGAGCACAGTTGGCATTCTTAGTTCTTCTAAGTCGCTGTACAGCAAAGAACTGATTTCCGAAATCACTTTGGCCTACAAACCCACTTTTGCACGCTGACACTGCGGTCGCCCCATCCTTCAGCTCCAAGTTCAGGCTGCTAACAGTCCGTGGTGGAAGTCAGACTGGAATGAACAAGTAGTGGGTCAATCCGATTTAGCAGCGGCGGGTGTCTCGATGACTGTCTTCCCGTCTGCTGAGACGCGGAATCTGATATGAGGAGACCGGCCTAGCGTGTCAACGAGCTGTCACCGCCGATCAACATGTACTGGTCGAACGCTCTCTTCGTATCCGGAGAGATTTTCGAGCGGTAAAACTGCCAGCGACTCGATATGTGTCCGACTCCCTCTGCCCAGCAGCCGTTCCCGCCAGCTACCTACATTCAGCACCAGCGCAAGAAGCACCATTACGGCGATAG
>QIAR01000285.1 GCA_003225595.1 Acidobacteriota bacterium
TTCTGCCGACGGCCGAAAACACGCGGGAGCAAGTTTAAGAAGGCGAGACACTAATCATAGCCAAGAGTCTCAAGCAAGCTCCGGGAAAACCTGTTCACTCTCTGCCACAGCCATGATCTTCGTTCCCTTTGCCACGTTTGGTTTTGCCAACCTTCGATCCTCCTTTTTGGCGGAGCAAAGCTGCCATCGATGAAGGCTTCACCTACATTACCCATTGGGCGTCGGTTAGGTCGCGAGCGTAAGGCGGAAGATCGAATCACTCCACACAGATGTCGAAGATGCTGTTGAACTTGAAACCAAGTCGATGCCCTCCTACTGTGTCTCCTAGACGAAGTGGCGCACAACAACGGAGGCGGAGAACTCGGCCAGAGGTTCCGCTTGCGTTTTTTTTTGGCTATGGAGATTGTCAGCGGCGGAATCCAAGGCGAATTTGCACAACAGGAACGAGTTTTGCACAGACAGACCGGGTCCTATAATGCGAAGCAAGTTAACCCCGCATCACCCTACCAAATCCCTGGTGCGGGGTTGTTCTTCCCGCCCTTTGCCCTCCATTTGAAGAGCCTGCACGCTCAAGGATGGACAGCCGATCAATCACTTGTCCTGCACCGAACAGTGTAGCCGCAAAAAAAGTGATATATTCTGTTCAGTCTTTTACGCATCCTTCCGCCGCGCCTCATGGTGACGGTTTCTCGCGCAAGCAGAGGAACGCTCGATTGTGCAGGAGGCTTAATCATGGCAGATGCAAGTCCTCCATCTCCCAACATCTTTTATCCCGAATGGCAGCATGAGCTACAAGCTGCGCTTTTGGAGCTTGACACCGAAAAGCTACGAGAGCGCGTTGCAGCCGCAGAAACCGCTATCTTCAATCGTCTTCAGGCTATTTCGCAAGGCTCGAATCACACTGCGGAACGGCAGGCCATTGAAGATGCTCTCGCAAGCCTTCGCGTTCTCAAGAGGGACAATCTGGGGTTTCCTGACTGGGAAAAGAAGTAAGAATCACGCGGCAATGTGGTAGAGCAAAGCGCGGGCTTTGCCGACCAGAACAGACAAGTGCTCGGACTTTGAAACTAGCGCGGATACACCTGCGGAACGAGCTTCCTTCTCAGAGAACACATCGCTGTACTCGCTGAAAATAAGTAGCGGCACCCTGGACATCAAATCTTGCAGAACACGGGCAGCGTCTATGCCATTCATCACTGGCATTGAGAGGTCCATCACAATCAGGTCAGGATGCAACTGCTGAGCTTTTTCAATCGCCTCTCGCCCGTTTTCTGCTTCTCCGCACACCTCAAAATCCGCTTCGCGTTTGAATAGCTCACACAGCGCCTGGCGGATAAACGCATTGTCATCTACGATCAAGACGGCCTTCGCCATCGGCAGACCCCTTGGGGGATTGAGGCCAGCACAGTGCCAGCACACTTCTATCGCGCGACTTTTTCGATGCAATCGTCCTTTTTCCCGTTGTGTGCGCAGCTTACGTTTGTTTTGGAGCTATTCCCTGGCAGGGAAGAGAGTAATCAGGCATTTGCCGATTCCAATGTTACGGTCCGACTCGATACGACGACGCACGAAATGGCCCAGCGGTGGTGGATGGCTCCCTCCAGAAGGGAACACACTCTCCCGTTTGAAGGTAAGCGTCCGCCGATGACCGCAGAACTTTTTACAGAGTAATATTCCAGGACAGGAGTTGACCGATACGTTTTTTCGGGTGATCGGCGATACGGGCGATGACGGCGCGGAGATAAGCTTCAGGATCGATGGCGTTGATCTTGGCAGTTTCAATGTGACTTCGAGCGGGTTGGAGATCCCGCCCGATCAGAATGTGTCCCCAATGCGGTCAATCTGACCGCGAATTTCACCAGTTACCACAGGTTTTCCAAGGGGAATGAACTGAGAATAGCAAACCAGATCGATGGTGGGCTGCACGATTACCGAAACCTGTTACAGCGGTCGGGTGCGTCGAGCGTTTTCATCCGATAGAATTGGCCGATTATCCTGGCCGCCATTGCTGGCCAACTGGCAGTGGAAAGGCGTCGCTGTCGGCCAGGGACTTTTGGACAAGTTCATCCAAGGGAAGCGCAGAAGATCACACGGGGGTTTTTCGGTTGAGCAGGTCTTTGAGCTCGGAATGAGCAACCTGAATCGAGCATCATCGATCTGGTTGGCGAGATGGACGGCAAGAGAACGCTCATAGAGTTCAAAACCGCCGCCAGCGACTTCGAGGATTACGAAGTCGCCTTGCTCGACCAGGTGACGGCCTACAAACTGGCGGAACCTGAGGTTCGGCAGATTGGGGTCTGCGTGTTGGTGAAAACCAAAGCTCCGAAAATTTGCTGGCACAGGACCGACAGGACTCCAGACCAAGTCGTGGAGTACCTGGAAAAGGCTGAAACGCCAGATCGAACAGTCTGTTTTCTACAAGCGGGTCGGCAAATGGTGCAGGCAGTGCGAATTCGTTAGTTCTTTTGCTACAAGAGCCCACATCAGTGCTGGGCTCTTTTTTCTTAGCCGTCCATGAACTCGTTCTCGAAGGCAAGCGAGGAGCAGACAGTTGATCCCCGTCGCTGTAAACTGACCCCCGTCGCGTTGACGGGGTAGTATGGACAGGGGAAGAAAACAACATCCATCTGCCTTCCGAGTTACCCCATAGCCTTTAGGAGCTAACCTGCGGCGCGCGTGTGCGCGGCGTGCGGGAAGGACCTGGATTGCACTGCCCTGGAGAGCGGCAATCTCCTGACGCGGTGAGAGCTCCCACTGCTAGACAGGAGATTCGTCATAGCCTAACGTGCCCAGATGCTATGGCGCTGGTGGCAATCCACCATGGGAAATAATCGTGATTATGGTCAGGGTTCAGCATGCCGATCTTCGGAGCAGTCGTAGTGATCGTCAGAGTCGTCGTTAGTTCAAGTCGTTCGAGGAGTTTTGAAATTTGACCAAACGTCTACTGAAGAAAAATCACAAGTAGGCGACCATCGGAGCGATATGAGGCACCAGTGGCATTTCTCGCTTCATGGATCGGATTCGGCGGGAGGTGATAATTCAAGCGCTTGATCTTCCCCGTCCTTTCGAGAGTTTCCGAGATGTAATCGCGCTCACCGTCTACGGCGGGATCGATCTTGTGGGTCACCTTCCCGCTGCGCTGGTCCTTCTCGAAGCCTATATCGTGTGTGCCTGCGCCAACCCAAACTGGCTGTCCGTTCCACGTAATGGGAGCTTTCCAGAGGCGGAAGTGGTGACGGCTGGCGACTACTGAGTAGGCCTCGGCCTGCTCGTAGCCGAAATCCTGGGCGCGGTTGAATAAGTACAGCGTGCTCATCGGCATCTGCAGGTAATCCTTTTTCTGATATGTCACCAGGACAGCATTGATAACCGCTTCCTCGACGGACTTATCTGCAAGTCGCCAACCCGCGGCTTCAAATGCGCGCTGCACCTGCTGCTCAGAGCCCACGATCACAAAATTCACCATGTCGCCGAGATTATTGAATGGATCGTTGACGCGCCGGGGCAGACCGTCGAGTTTCTTGCAGAGTTCCGTATCAAGTGGGACGTTGGCGGCCTTCAAAGCCTTTATGCTTCTAACGGCTGCGGCGGCCGCAGACTCTGAAGCGCTTCCAGGCGATGCATCGGATGCAGCACGTGCACCCTGAGGAGTCGACGCCGAATTTGCTGGACCAGTGCCGAATTGTCCGGAGAGCCAGGTCTCGGCGGCCGCAGCGAGTTTGGATTTTGCAGTTACAGTTGCTTGAGTCGGTGCCGAGATCAACTGAAGCTCGACTAAAATGTCGCCCGTGCATGGCAGCGGACCGCTGGCGTTCATGCCGAGGTAAAGGTGCTCTAACTGCTCGATTTTTAGTTCCTTCTTCGAACCCACAAAGAAGAGTGCGCCGTTTTCACTAAGTTTGCCGATCAGGGCGCCGGGCAGGGCACTGTTCAGTGGGAGAGTGCCGTTTTGAGAGGTCTTTGCTCCATTGGGGCTGCATCCCCCCTTGCCAGCGACAGCGTTGATTTGCATGGCATCACCGGGATGCAGGTCGATGCGTGTGTCTATCCAAGCTTCGGTGGGAGAAACTGTCAGATTGTAAGTGAGATCGGCAAAAACATTGGCGGGAGTAAGGTCTTGTCCCCTCGCGAGCGAGGAAATAATTAGAGAGCACGTACAAACAGATAGGATGGAGTAGCGCTTCATAGTAGAAGCGCGGAGAAGTTGCCGACGAGCTGCGCGGGCGCCGTGACTTCCACACTCGCTAAAGCGTTGCACCGCGCGGCGCTGCCCGGAAACTACCAGAGCCTACTTTGATTTATGACACGATTCCCGATCCGGCACAATACAGTCGATAGTGGATTTACTACTTAGATTACCAGATTCGCAACATGACACGGCGTTGCTGGTTCGGGAGCTGCGTCGCGGCGGTTACGAGCCAACAATTACCAAACCCAAAACGACTTTGGCCGTGGCGGAGGACGCTTTGTGGGTGTAAACGTCTGCGCCTATGACGGCGTCGCTATGCGGGCAGGCACGACGGCAAAACAACTCTGCATCCTGGACAACTCCAACGGCACGTTGTTTGACGACAGCATGCTGCCTGCCGATAACGACTATGTTGCCAGTTCGACCACCACTCCGTCCGAGGTCTTACTCGGAAGCATTGACAACGTCAACCCTGGGAGCAACGTTTATGAATACGTCTTCACGGTGAATTTCGCAGCAGGCACGGCAACCTTGGCCGGTGTGAACGGGACCATGCCCCTGGCCGTGCCCAGCTATAGCTTAGCCTGCGGTGGTTTCGGTGCCTGCATCCCCCAGCCGGGGGTCAGCGCCTTACTGGACTCACTGGCGTGACATGCATGGTTGCCTACAATCGCGTTATGACGGGAGACGACTCCGGGTTCCGAAAGCTCCTGCCAACCCTTCGGTGCGGGGAAACCAGCGAGTGCGTAATGGCATGCACCGAGAGCGCGATCCGGTTATGCACTCCAACCTTGCGCATCAGCTTGGCGACGTGGGCCTTGACCGTGCGCTCCCTGATGCCTAGTGGGGCGCCAATTTCCTTATTCGATTGGCCCGCCACCAGCATTTCCAAAACTTCCTTTTCACGATCGGTGAAGGTCACTCGACCAGCCGGGAAGATGGGTCCAGGAGCGGCCGAAACTCGCTCGATGAACATTGACAGGACGCGCCGCGGCGCCCAGACCGACGCCTTATGCACGACCCGGATCGCCTGCACAAATTCATTCGCAGACGCTGCTTCGTCCACGTAACCCTTGGCCCCGGAGGCGATCGCCTTGAGAATGGTTTCCTCGTCCATGCCCGAGCCTGTCACAATGACGCGCAGGTCTGGACGGGTGGCCTTCAGGCCGGCCATGACGTCGAAAAGATTCTGGCCACTGCGGTTGCCCAACAGGATCAGATCGATATTCTGGAGCGCACCGATATCGGGAAGGGCTGCCGAAGCCAGTTCGAAGTCGGTTTCGGAGTCAAACAGTGCGCGGAAGCCCACAAACCGCAGTGGATCGCTTTCCACCACTGCAATACGGATGGACGGCTTTTTGGCTGGTGCAGCTTTCATGGCTTTCCTTGTCTTGCTTTTGAGGCATATTCCTGCCATAAGCATAGCTGCATTTGCTGAGAGGTAAAGAATTACGGCGGTAACCTTGCGCTGCAAGAACACATGTTCGTGGAACGGCTCGGCCGCTCTTGAGAGTTTGCATCACAAACGGCAGGGAGGCTCGCCGTGATGGGTTCCACCTGCCCGATGCTCCAGCAATCGCTGGGTGGGGCTGGGCGCACTGCGCACAACGGCTTTAGACGATAACGCGTGCGGGTGCGCTGCGGTTGGAATTGGGCCATGGGTGCAATTCCCCGCTAATCCCGCGTTCAGTGCTCTTGAGGAAGCTAACGGCTCTTCCGGTGTCTGTAGCCAAGTATTACGATTAGTCCAGAACCAATCCCAATCCGGAAGAGCGCTTCCCAATCAGCACGGGACATTGCGTTCGACTTGGAGGCGCCGCCCACCTTAGCGCCAGGCAGGCTATCAGAAACAAAAACCCGAGACATTGAGTCCGGTTTCGGAGAAGAATACTGCGCGAGAGCTGTGATAAAACGGATGGCAGAACTTGCAGAGTCTAGTCCGTGCTGACACGGTTGCAGAAGAGATTCGGCGAGAGGTGAGCAAGCCACGAAGCGGACAAGAACCCGAAGCGGGTGGCCCTCTCACCGTACCAGCA